>JXSN01000100.1 GCA_001276605.1 Achromatium sp. WMS2 | reverse complement strand
GGTAGCAGTTAAATTTGATAGGCTTATTATGTAGTATCGGGAACCATCGCTTGAATTTGCTGGAGCACGATCCAGTGCCAAGGTGGGTAAAGTTGCTCCGGTGTAAGCATTGTTAGTACTGTAATAACGTTCCATAAAATATGCGGCTTGAACCAAAACCCCTTCAGCATCTGCCCGTCGGCTTTTGCGGACACTAAGCATATAGGTTGGGTAGGCAAAGCTGGCCAGAACTGATACGATTACTAAGGCTATCATTAGTTCTATTAGGGTAAATCCGTATTTAGTTGTTGCTGTGTGCACTTTAATTCATTCCAGTGGGATCACGACGTAGCAAACGCCGGACACCAAGCATAGGGTGTCAGGCGTTTAGGGTTGTTAATCTATGTGCTTAGTCTGGCTGGGTTAACAGATCAGTAGATTTGTTTCCAAGATTGGCGGTCTGGGTCATTGCCGCCTGGGCTCGCGACACTATCCCCACCACCACCACCTGGGTTAAGGGATTCATCGTCAGTTCCGCTATGTCTAGATTCCGTAAAATCTTCTATTTTACCACTGGAACCAGTAACATATTTTTTCTCCCGGGTATTATCAAGCTCCACGACACCAGGTGTTGTGGGAATCCCGACACTAGATTTTACCCCGGACGGTGATACGTTACCAATCAGATCGCTGCTATCAATGATTCCATCATTGTTTATATCCCAAGCTGCTGGATTAACTGGTATACCACACATGGCGCTTAATTCCATCAACCAGCCCGTACCGTTGGAGGCCACACTACAGCTACCAACATCGGTACTGCGTATTGGTATGAGAGTGGTGAAGATGATACGGCCTTTTTCTGGAACCTTTTGATCTCTTAGCAAGGGAAAAGATACCATGCGTTCGCCGGAGGTGGGAAGGTCCATATACCAACCGTCGTGTACACAACTGTTATTTGAAGTAAGGCGCAATTGGTAAGCACCAGAGGGAGAGGTAATGGTATCGGTTACGGATTGACCGGCTAGACTATCACGGGTTTTAGTCCCGGAAGATGGTACAGCTACGTCAGCATTATCTAGGATTCCATAGAAGGTTTGGGTTTGTGGACTATCGAAGTTGTTGTCGCTGTCTTCAAAATATTTTCCAGTACCAAAGTATACCATGAAGCTGTTGGGAGACAGGCTAGGACCGACGTATGGCCTGGTAGTTATGGGCTGCCGATGCGCTTCAGAGCAGGGTAGGGTCATGTTTTGATCGCAGGCTGTATACAACGGGGCCCCGGATTTAGCCACGGCCCAATCCGCACTATTTGTGCTAGTAACATCAAATTTCCACATATTACCACGTAAATCACCA
The DNA here is from genome assembly GCA_001276605.1 of Achromatium sp. WMS2. Taxonomy (GTDB): domain Bacteria; phylum Pseudomonadota; class Gammaproteobacteria; order Chromatiales; family Chromatiaceae; genus WMS2. The sequence continues at coordinate 6,378 of JXSN01000100.1, read as the reverse complement.
GCGTATATGTAATCAACAATGGCATCGCCGTTAATGTCAGCCGGAAATGGAGTGGCTAGGCCATTAGTGCTGGTAAAGTCATCCTCACTAGAGTTGGTCGCTTCTATGGCGCGGATAATATGGCCATCATGAATATCCAAAATATACAGTATGGCTCGGTTGTCTAGGCTATAGAAGCCATTGGCTACTAATGCAACCCATGAGCCATCGTACATGCGCACTACCGAAGCTTGGCCTATGGTATAACCCAAGTTACTAGTAAAACCACGTTTGGTACTGGTATTAGTGGTTACATCTGAGGCAGTCGGCGATGAAGTATTGCTCACTTCCCACAATACATTGCCACCGCTAAAACTGGCAGGATCGGTTACGTCTATAGCAAATACGGCCTTAGCACCGGCGCCAGTGGTACCTACTAGCACTGAATGCCAGGCGTTTCCAAAGTAGGCATCGCCAACCGTAGGTGAGCCATCAACAAAGTACTGGTGATCATAGCTAGGTTTAGCAAAGTCTACGAATTTACTGTATACGGCGTTGGGGATGTAGGCCATTATCTCTTTACCGGCAGTGGTTCCAGAGGGGCTGGCATCGAAACCATGTAACATGCCATCGTTGGCTCCTACGTAAACCATACTACGGCGTACTGGATTTTCAGAAGTTCCTTTGGTAGCAATCAGAAACGTACTGTAGGTGCTGCCCTCAGTGCCATCAAGTCGACTATAGCCAAAATTTTCGGCTGCTACGTAGACGGGGTTGGAATTTACTATGTCGCCCAAGCGCCAGGGATCTGGGCCTAAAGCGTACATTGTGATGGGATCAAGACGGGTGCGGTTTCTAAATACGGCACTAGTTCCAGTGGTGCGGGTCTCAGTATCGCCATTGAATCTACGCTTACCATTGACAATTTCGTGAGTTTTATCACCACGGATGTAATCCACTAGCCATACTCCCTGACTGGAAGTATCGCTGCAATTGGTAATACCGAGTTCTGCTTTTTGGGTGGTGCTTAGGTTGGCACAGGTAAAGCTGACGCCAACGGATCCAGTATAGGTTAGTATGGTACGGTCTGCTGCTGCTGGCACCAATAAGCCGGCATCCCAAACTGGGGTGGTGTTTAGTTTTCCGTAATCATCGGCATCGGGATCAGATACGATGGAAAAAGCATTGAGGTTGCCAAACCAGCCACCGCTATCAAATTTTGCCTGATACACTAGGGCATCGCTACCAACCTGAGTAGAGTTGGTTGCTACGGAGGCTGAGGAGCCAATTTGGGATGAAATGTCACTGAGTACGGAATTCAATGCAGTGGCAAGCTCTACAGCATCACCAGCATAAAAGAATTTACCTCCGCCCAGTCGCGCCGCGTCATTCAAAATGGAATTGTTGCTGAGATTAGGATCGGCAAAACCAATGGTATAGGTTATGACGTTATTTTTAGCATTATTCGGTTCCGAGGCTACCCGCAGATCTGGACGTAAGTCTATTTCGTACAGGGCTTTGGCTACGTCGTCCAAGTAGTCGCTGCCGGTACTTTCATAGGCCCGCCCAACTTTGCCGCCATTCTTGCAAGATAGGTAGTAACGACCTCCGGTTTTATTACAGCTGGTTCCGGTGCTTTGCAATGGGGAGCTGACGCCAGGCATTTGGGTGCTGTTGCTGGCAGCATCACATAGGCCAGCAGCACAATCTCCGGTATAATCCTTGAGTAGGTCGCTTACGGTGCGATCACCATTGGGTAAACCATCACTGATTAGGATGGCAAAGCTTTTTTGGCAAAATTCCTGGATGGGACAGGTGGGGCAATTGTTGGTGTTGACAACGTCCGTACAAGAGGTGGTGGTGTTAGGTGGTAGTTCAAAGCTGCCATCGGTAAAACCTGGTTGGTTTAGGAACCAATTCCACTGGGCGCCGGTGTAAACGTTGGAGACATCGGCGTTGCCGTTATATTGTACGCGATAGTATTTGTTATCTTGAAAACATAGGGCGTTAGTACCTAGGGTACCGCCGGTGCCACCATTGTTCGTCACAGTGGTGTTGCTGCCAACGCCGGTGCCAACTGTTATGTCTTGGGTATCGACTACGCAGGCGGTTCCAGCCCCAACAGTACAATTGCAGGTATTAGGGGTAATGCTATCGCAGATTCCAAAGGCACGAGAGCAATTGCTGCCATAAGCATTGCAAGTTTTGGTAGGATTTCTGGTTTGGCACCAAACCTGGCCTTCGGAGCTGCAATAAGTACCTAGGGCATCTGCAACACTGTTCCCAGAACTATCGCTGTGGTTCCAGTCCCAATAGCTTGAGTTATTAGATCTAAAATCCTTGCAGTAGGGTTGGCCGGTGATGCAGGTTTGACCAGTGAAATCATCCGTGGGAAGGGCGGCACAGGTTTTCACCTTATTTGACTTGCAAACCTTGGCACATACCGTGTAGGCCGTACAGGTGCTGCCGCTTTTTGCTGTACACCAGTGATAACCTTCGCCTTCATTACTGCATTTGTTATTAAATGCATCTCTACCATTACCGACGTTCCATTGGTAGGTGCTACTATCGAATTGGGTGCAATAGTCATCACCAGGGGTACAGGATTGGCCGGTTATGGCGTCCGTGGCCAGGGCGGGACAGGTTTTGATTCTATCTACATCGCACACTTTGGCACAATTATCACCGTAGGTGTTGCAGCCGTAGCTGGCACTATTACACCAAAGATCCCCGTTGCTAGCACAGCTGTTGCCAAGGGCATCGGTACCTGCATGATTCCAAGGATCAAACCAATTGTATCCAACCGCTTGGCCAACACACTGGGGCGCATCCATACACAAGCAGTTGTTTGTTGAAATTTTGCTGCAAGCCGCAACTGGCGGATTATCCCGACAACTATTACTCCAAGAGGACCAATTATTGCACCATTGATAGCCGGCACCTTCACTTGCACAGGATTTTTGCCGGCCATCAGTACCAGTATGGTTCCACACATCCCAAGTATCACTGGTGCTGTTGCAACTAGAATTATTCCAGTTAGCACAGGACTGTTGACCTGAACTATAACAGGTAGCACCATTTGCTGACCAAGCGCAGGTCACAGGGTTAGTACCGTTAAAAGTGGTACACAGGCGGCAGGTACCATTGGCCAGGCCTCTGAGACGGCAGTCATCGTCGTTGGCAGCACAGGGTCTGGTGTCGCTATAGCTAGCCTCTAGTTTACAAACACCTGGTGTAGTGGTGGAAAAAGAGATAGTTAGCCCAGCAGGTGGAGACTCATAAGCCCTAATACGGGATCTAGAGCCAATTGCGACGGAGCTGGTCGGAAGGTAGTCATACACTATAGATTCAGTAGTTCCAGTGTTATCATTGCAAGTGGGACATTCGGGAATACCGCTGCCAACTCCGAAGTTATTTTGATCAGTACAAGCATAACCAGTGCTTTGATTGGTGCAAATAGTGGGTACGTTATCAACCATGATCAACTGGATTGGGGTGCTGGTCTGAGCGCTGGTGGCATCATTCGCACCACCTGGCACTATGAAACTACCCCCACAGCCTGAGCTATAGCCTGCGGGGGCGCTGGCTGGGGTAATAGCCTGGTTTTGAGTAACGGTGCACAACTTGTGTGTGGATACTGTGGTAACGGGATCAAAGCCCAGCAGCATATCGCTATTATCGGTTTTGGTAAATACCTCGGTCACAGTTTTAGAAACTTGATTGCTTTGACCTGGATGTAACACTAGCGACCCAGAAGTTTTGTTATTGGCGTCTACAGTACCATTGGTGGCAAAGTAGTAGCCTATATCGGATAGAGTCGTAGCCAGCGGAGTCACACCACTAGCTGCAAATTGGGCAATTTTACCCTTAATGGAATTAGCCTGGGTCTGGTCCAAATCGGCTAGTGGGAACAATAGCTTACCACCTTTACCGGAATTATAGGCTGCCAAACCCAGCCGTACTGTGGGTTGCGCACCTGAAGCCGGGGTAAGTTGCGTTACCAGATTGGTAGCAGCCTCCTTGGCTACTGCTATCCGTGTTCTGCGCTGGGGATCGCTTGATACTGTGGTTCCCATAGAACCTGAGGTATCCACCATCAGCATGATGTTGGGTTTACCTGGTATTACTGATAGGTACAGAGGGGTTTGCGCTGGTTCGGCCCGAGTAAGCCCGGCTGTAACAGCCAACAGCAAACCGGAGCAGAATGGCAGCACCCGGTGCCACCGTTTAGGATACATAAGATTCTCCATATGCAATTGTATTATTTAGGAATTTATTAAAAAAAGCCAAGACCATTGTCATTACACAACAAACCCCACCTCCGTCATTCCGGCAGGGATTGCCGGAATCCAGAAGTCACGGATGACAACATAACAAATCTCACACCAGTCCTTCTCCATAGATGAAGATGGGCAAAGGTGGTAGGTAGTTACTTTATTTTTTATAAGTAGATTGCAAAATAACTACTGAATCTGCAGATTCACCGCGGGCGGTAATTCGATATAGCCGAACCGAATTGGCATCGCCGTCCGTATTAGCACCAATCATCGGGCTGCCCGCCAGGGTAGGCACCATAATGCCGCCACTACTTTGGTTTTCGGTGGTGGTGGCATCAATTTTTCCTAATAACTCAATGATATACCCAGTATCAGGAAAGGTCACGCTCATCCAGTCAGTTATGGTTAAATCAGCGCCGGTAAACACTGCATCAGCAGCGCTATTTTTCAAAACCAACTCAGCTGCTCGCAGTTTGCCTTCAGCATCTTGAAAGGCAGTACTACGCTGTTGTCTATTGCTGGACATACGCTCATCCATAGACAAGCCCTGGATTGCCGTAATCCCGAGCAAGGTTACTACCAGCAAAATTATCATAGACAAGGGAAGTACCATGCCACGCTGGCGCTGCGCTACGTTGCTACGTCGAAAATAATTAGATTGTGTTGAAATTGATGGAATATTCATGACACCATAACCCTGAACACTGCTACAACGGCCTTAGCCAAAAACACGACTACTATAACTTGCTAGTCCATAAAAGATAAAGTAGGGCTACTATTGTGAAATTTTGATTACCTATTACGTAAGCGCACAGCCAGGGTGTATACCTTGTACAAGCGTAAATCGTTACTGGGTAACGAATAGTCAGTTCCAGCCAAATTGGTACTAAAATCGCTGGGAAACTTTAGGCCAGTTTGTTGTTGATCGACCACCGCGGCAGGTGTATGTCCTGCTTGATCTTTTGTGCTGGTACTGGCAATTAGCAAATAAATACGCATCGATACGACCCGAGTCCAATCGGTAACACTAGTTGCAGTAAGGTACTGGTTAGCTGCACCATTGGCTGTGACATCAGTATCAACGCCGTACAAAATCTGCATATTTTGAACCCCTTTTACCAACTCTTGGGACAAGGTACAGTAGGGGGTAGTACCGCCGCCGTTAGTTGGGCAATTGCGACCTAATTGCAACTGATACAGGGACAAATAGGTGTCATCCGTAGACTGTACCGATCCCATTTTGCTGGGTGCCAGATAGAAAGCCATAGGGATGTAGTCCATAAACCGGCCTGGTGAATTTCCGCTGGTAACGGGGGTCACAGTAACTGCCGTTAAACTGCCAGTGCAAGTGAGGGAGGGAGTGGAGGTGTTTACACTATCTACTCGCAGCAAAGCGGTCTTTTGAGTAAAACCATCACAAAAGAGCACAATATCATCTGCAACTAAATGACTATTGTTAGCACGATCTAAGGTATTAACAGTTGCAGCAAAAGTCGCATCATCTTTAGTATAGCTGGATGCGAAATAAGTGTTAGTAGTATCAATAAGCAATGCGATGACAGCATCCGTACCATCGGCCTTGGTAACCCCAGTGACATAGGAAAAAGATTCGGCACCGTTACCATCATCGGTGCCATCAAAGCCGCGAATTAGCTTGTCTGCTCCATAATCTTGCCACCAAAAAGGTGGACTATTTAGGCTCAAAGTATTGGTAACATTGCTATTTTTGCCGCAACCATCAAAGCCGGCTATACGCATTTTTTCGGACAAATAATCCATAGCAAAGCTGCTGTCCTCTTGCATTCGCGACAGAGATTCGCGGGTTTTGTAAGACGCTTTGTTGCCAGCTAACATTTGAATTAGACCGATGCTTAAAAAAATTCCCAAGACCATAGCAACCATAAGTTCCACTATGGTAAAGCCATGACCAGAGAAAGCCGGACAGCCAAATTTACTGCGGTTTAGGGCGTTCATATGCTAGTGCTCATGGTAACATTTTGGGTCGACAAGGAACTGGAGTTTTCTTCCCGACTCTGATCCCATTCGATGGTAACAGTCACAGTACGACCAGATACAGTTATGGAACCCACTCCACTGGGGAGACTGCATGCTATGTTATTTT
>JXSN01000099.1 GCA_001276605.1 Achromatium sp. WMS2 | reverse complement strand
GTATAATATCTTCAGAATGCATGCCCTCTAGCCGCTCCTCTGGTTTGAGCCTTTTTAGCAGATCGGCTGGCCTTAGACCCTTTAGTCTGTCCTCTGGTGGCAATAAATGCACATGGCTTCTTAGGTAGTCGCGTTCAAAATCATCCAAGGTGTAAGGCATGGCTAAACCCTCCAGATTATAATGCTCAAATATTTGCTGCATGACGTGATTAATACGCTCATCATGCCCTTGATAATGTTGTTTACCCCATTGAATTAATTTTAAATCGCCACTTAACATACCCCATAACGCATTTTGCGGTTGTTGCGCAATTTGGTTGAGCACGATTATCCGGATGAGGTCGGTACCCCACTGAATATCGTAAATTCCAGATTGCACCTGGATAAGTGTAATCTGTTGCGATAGTTTTTCAGGAAACCTGGTGCTGATAGCATACAGGCGAAATTGGTCCTCGGCCACAAGTTGTTTGGGATTCAGTTGTTTGCGGTAATTTACGTAATGGCCAATTAATTCCTTTAGGGTCCAATCATCTAGGGTTTCACGCATGGATTTGTAAGTGATAAGGGAATGCGCGCCTAGATTGTCGAAACCATCGGGCAAGGGTTCAGTTAGGATTCCTGGTTTTTTACGGATAATTACTATATCTAAAAATTGTTTATAGTTGGAAAGTTCCTTCTCCAATTCCACTTCAAATGGGGTATTTAGTAATAAATCTTTGAGTAACAGCCCCAGGATGCGGTGCCAATGGGTCATAGCGATATGTTATATGTTCTGGTTAATTCGAAATAGATCCATAAATCTATCCCACTATTAATTTTCCTATCCATGTATAAATGATACCCAAGGTAAGAAACGCACTGAAACAGACAAATATACGTTCCCAACGTACCACCAATCTGCGGTATTTCCTTTGTAACCAGACAAACGCCCGCTCTTCTTGAAAGCGTAGTGTGTCGTTCTTTGATGGCCTTCCAGGCGGCTTTTTATCATTCCAGACTCGTTTAGGAATTTGGGGTCGTGTGCCTCGTTTTCGTAAACATTTCCTTGAATCCTTACTGTCATAGCCTTTATCTGCTGCTAACACCTTAAAGTGCTTTTTTGGTCTTCCAACTTTACCAATTCGGACTTTTACCGCATCTAATAATGGTATAACTTGAGCCCGTTCATCCCAATTAGCTGGGGTTGTGCAGCTAGCAATCGGCATACCAGCAGCATCAGTAATGGCATGTATCAAAATGCTCTTACTTTTTCTCCCATATGCAACTCCAACTCCATCACCACCTCCTTTGCCAGGGGGAAAAAGAGCCATCTACAGCCCCATATTGCCATTGAATTAGCCCTCGTTCATTCGCAATTCCTAGTATTCGTGATTGCATTTCCGCCATAGTGCCATCCACCTGCCATCGCTTTAGCCAGCGGTGGGCTGCACTCTTTGATGCCCCATGATTCACCGATTGGTACATCGCACCAACGACATCCAGTTATTAGTACATATAACACTGTATTCAATACTTTACGAAAAGGTGTTGATGGCATTTCGCGTTTACGTTTTTCTGGAGTAGGAAATAAATCAGCAAACATTTGCCACTCAGAATCACTTAAACCTTCAAATCGCCCTGCCATAATCCACCATATTGAAAATGTATACATCACCATTATATATTAGATTATATTAATGGGATAGGTTCATGGATAGGAAAATTAATGGTGGGATAGATTCATATTATTGTGGGGACGCTGGAGCGTCCCCTGCTGCGTTCCCACATCGGAGCGTAGGAATGATCACAATGCGTGCGATTACGCTACACTAACCGCACCTACGGTACACGCCGGAACATGGGAACGATAAAGTTGTATTTAGGTTGCACAAACAAGGTTCAACATTGGAATGCAGAGTAGCATAGCTGTAGGTCTCAACTTGTTTTAGGCTACGGAAGAATAACCAGCCAATTGCAATAGTCGCAACCGCAGGGCTTGCCGTGTTTCACCACGCAACTGCTCCTCTAGTCCAGCGAGTTTCGCTTCATAAGCAGTGGCTTGAGCTGCCAATTCGGCTGCATGTTTAATTGTGACTTCAGATTTAATCTCTGCACGAACCTTAGCAGTAAATGGAGTTATGACACCAGCTAGCTCCTGCAACATTTGCCACATGGCACGGCGTGTGACGCATACCTTAGCAAGCTCCGGGGCAATAGCCAACTGGCCTGCATTACCATCATGGCTGGTTCGCTCCAAAAATGGCGTGCGATTAAGCCGCTGTTCCGGTTTAAGCATCAGGTATTCCTGAATCGGCACCGGATTAAGAGCGGTACTGGCTAAAGGACTGAATAAATGCATAAATCTGGCTTCACCTAAGGCAAAATGTGCTGGGGTGCGTGCGCCAAATTCTTGATTACCTTCCAAATCAAAGCAGGTTCCGAATATCCCCTGCCGTTGCGGGTCGTAGCGAAATAACGGAAATACTCCACAAGTTATGGCCTCATGAGTTCGGGCTAAAGTACGACCTGAGGGGAAGCCATGGCGACTGGGACTTGGTGTGTGTAAATGCAGTAGAGCTGGGCCTGGGTAATTGAGCATCTGCTCTAGGGTAGTAAGCAGGTGCTCGGGAGCACTAAGCGCGCTTTGAGCCACATATACTTTACGTTGGGCCAAAGTTAATAGGCTTAATTCCGAGTCAGCATCCGGGGTAGCGCTAGGATTAATATCCAGACCTACAGGTGCAGCTAGTCCCAAATCCAGTTCAGCAAGGACCACAATTTTTACCGGCAAGCCGGTACTTAACAATTTATGCAATTGTCCCAAGGAACGACCGGCTAGCAATTCTGCGTCACCAATCAGTAACACCTGACCAGTTTTGGCGCGCTCTTCGGCGGTTAACTCATTCCATTCTAAGGACAAGGGAAAATGGGTATGCGAGGCCTGTTCTGGATAATCTAATTCCAGTTGCGCCTGTCGCAACAACCCTAGTTCTAACATAGTTTGCCGTACTTGACCCTCAAGAATACCGGCAGTGAGCATGGGGGCATCACCGGTGCGGTCTACGGTTACGGGGCCGGCGAAGGGATTGTATGGATAATCAAGGCCTAGATTGCTGATGTCACTTAAGCCCAACACTGTGGAGGAACGCGCCCGGCCTTGACCATTGGGGCCTGTTTCTAAGCGCCATACCAGTTGCTTGAGGCCTTTGGCTAATTTAGTTAGGCGTTGTAGGCGTACACTGTCTATGGTATTAGTGGCATTAGCCTCGACTTGACCTAGTAAGGTGCTCAAATCGGCTGGGGTTGAGCCTAGTTGACTCAACCGTTGCTCCAGGGCATCCAGGTCGTCAGTGGGTAGAGTATCGGACAATAGGTTGCGGATTAGCTGGGTAATCTTAGCGTAGACTTCCTTGGTTGCGCGTAACCAGTTACTGTGTACTAAAGTTTGCCGTGCTTCAATTATGCCTAGGGTTATACGCATGGCCAGGCGTGCCCCTGATCCTGGCTCCATACCATCGCCACCAGCTAGGGCATTGTTAGTGCCATTAGCCAATAATGCCGCACCTATGGTAGCCATATGTTGTTTATCGGCTAGTACTTTAGCGCCTTCTGGATTACTACTGGGTAGGAGTTCCCAGGCTTGACGTTGACGGCGCAGTTTATGCAATACCTGGGCGTCTTGAATTTGCAGGTTTAAGGCACCGGGCGCGCATGAGGTAAGGCACATAGCGCAGCCTTTGCAGGCGTCGGTATCTAGTGCTAATGCTAACAGATGACCGGAGCCTGGGGCATTGCTTTCTGGTTCCCGCAGGAGATTGTCAGTTGCTACCACTGGCAAGTTGCCTAAAATGGTGGTAACTGTTTCTATATCTGCGTTTGCATTAGCTTTGCGCTCTTCAGACAAGTTTAGTTGCGGGCGCATGTTGCTGAAGGTTGCATTTAGTGCCTCGCCTAGGGCACGGGGAGGCTGTGCAGTCAGGTACAGTTTGGTAATCCCAGACGCTAGTTTGCCGGCTAGGGGGGAGAGGGAGTTAGCTTTAGCCGCTTGGATACCAGTATCCAGTATTTTCTTGCTATCTAAAAGGGTGGCACCCCAGGCACCGTCGGGGCATACGCTCCAGCAGGCTCCGCAACCGGTGCAAAGGGTGGGGTCAAGAACTGGCAGTCTAACTCTGGTATGACTTATATCACGTAATGCCGATGAACGCGCTGGTATTGTGGCCAAACCTAGGTATGGATCTGGTATCAGTTCGGCAGTGTGACCGCGTGCGTATAATACCCCAACTTGGTCCCAAAAACGCGGTAAATTATCATACGCATTGGCAGCAGTCGACGGATGACGTAGGAAGGTTGGAGCAATATCATCATCGGTTTGGGGATTAGTGGCAACCGTAGCAACCGCTTGCCAGCGTATGCGTTTTAGTGCATCTATACCTGCGGTAAAGTTGTGTATATAGGATTTAGGTTCAGTTTTCAGGAGCTCGTCTTGAGCTGCCAGCAAGCGCCATCTGGTAACGTCAATTGATCCCTGTTCGATTAGGGTACCAAAGATGGCACCGAGGAGTTCGTACTGTTCGGGCAGGGTATGAATTTGATCATGGAACCGGTACAGAGTAATACGGGATTGTTCCAAATCGTTACGTATCTTGGCAGGTAATTGTTGGATTATTTCTTGATCCGACAGGGGGCTTGAGACCAGCAGGGCGCCGTCACGGGCTAGATCCATTGGCCATAGGCCAGGGGTGTTAAGATCGGCAGTAATGACCGCTAGTTCAACTGGTGGTTGATCGCCGGGGTCTTTTAGAGGCTGTTGGCTAAAACTTATGTAGTCAACGCATAGAGTGCCCCAACTATTGGCAGTTGCCGGACGACAGCGTACACTGGCTTTGAGTAGCTGTTGCAATAGTGTAGTTATTTGCGGTATTAGGCCATTGCCAGGACCTCCGGCTAGGCGCTGGATATTTAGGGTAACGTAGTCGTGAGGTCTAATATCGGTATTGGCCGGTGCTTGCAAGCCACGAGTAGCTAGTGCGGGGTAATCACGTCGCAGCTGGTCGAGTAATACTTGACGTTTGGGATATGGGCTTTCAGTAACAGCAAAACCTAATCCTAGGTAAACCTGGTTGTGAGTTATTCCTACGGATTGATTACATAGTGCGGATAAATCTGCGGCTTGTAATGGAATGCCACCGACACCATAAATTACAGAGAGAAAATGCGGATATTTGGAGGATGCTTGGTGATTACGGCTTAAAACGGCCCGCAATTCCGTAAGCAATGGCGGCTCGCCCGATAGAGGGTTAATCATGCGTTCTAGCACTGCCACCTTGATGTTGCGTCCCAATGTTCCTACTAATTCCGAATCAGCTATTGGGCGTAGGCTGCGGATCCCAATTACTCCAACTTTGATATGGTTTTGGCTGCGTACCTGATTGCATACTAACTCAGCAGTTTCGATAGCGGAGCCTTGGGCTACCAGTAACAGGTCAGCATCTTCGGCCCGATAGCTGGAGATTGCTTTGTGGAATCTACCGCCATTGGCTCCAAATTCTTGGAGAGTTTGAGTCAATAAGTCCTGGGCCACAGTATCCAGATAGGCATTGGCACCTGTTTGACTAATTCCGGCAATTTTAGCCGGGAGGCTGCCTCCAAGTAATACGGGGCGATCGAGATCATGCCAACAGGGTATACGGCGGCGCTCATTTCCAAAGATGAATTTTTGGGCTGCATTAGGCACAGCAACTAAGTCACTGGGATGGCCAATAAAACCTTGCACAAAATCTATATTTGGTATGGTCAAGTCCTGGATGGATAGGGCAGTTTGGGAACTATCTTGAGCCACTATAACCGGAAGTAGGGCTTGCTCAGCAACGCGCCGGGCAATCAAAGTAAAATCGAGAGCCTCCTGTACATTAGCTGCAACAAGGACGATAGCACCGCTGGTAGCAGCAAGCTGAAGTGCCTCGTGGCCAGTAGTGATAGTCGCACCGGCACCATTAAAAGCCCTTAGTCCGAGATGAATTACTAGTGGAGCATGTTGACTTACAGCAGTATGCAGTATGTCTTGTACCGAAGCCAAGTCAGGACCAGATAAAAATACCGTTGCTCGAGTACCAGTCAGAGTTTGGCCGAGGGCAGCGGCTAACGCCCCACGCGGACCTTCGGCAGCTATACTACTTAGTTGCTTACGTGGTTTGCGAGAATACTGGTTTTTTTGTTCGCGTGTCCAAGCAAGTTCGGCAGCTTGCATGGGGAAGGTACTGCCTAGACCTGCTGCCTCACTGATCATAGCTTCGGCAATTGCGACGGCGGTAGCGCCATCCAATAGGGCTGTTGTTCCCCCTGTGTATGGCGGTTGGGACGTAGCTCCCGGTCCTAACAGACGGCGTAGGAGCCGTAGTGCGGTGTTGGATAGCATAATCTCCCTCTTGGTTATTATGTTTTTTATGTTGCTACTATTATCAATTATTAAGTAGTGCGATTGGATTTGGAGTTTAGTTTTAGTTCGTTAGTTTAAAGCTTACTTGGGTATGAGGTGATTCTGAAGTAACTACTTAATGCCGATTGGAAGTGGTTATCAAATGGACATGATGTGGTCAAGGCGTTACCAACACCACCCATAGGCGACGCCTTGGTGACAAAATACTTTATTTAATATGCAGTTTGGGTGTTAGTTGATGTCCATAACCATGGGTTGTAACGGTTTGATTTGCTTACCAGGCAATTATCCATTGTACTTAAGTTAAAAGCAAGGCTAAAAATCTATGAATAATATACCATTAGATAAAATAACTGAATAATCGTATTCTTATTATATGATCGGGTCGAACCAACGGGATTGCGCCCGTTAGCCCTCCCACACCACCGGACATGCGGTTTTCCGCATCCGGCGGTTGAGTCCAGCGGGCTAAGCCCGCAGGCTACACAGCAAAATAATCTTACAGCACCTATGAGTTGTTTGTTTGCTCCAGTGGAGTTACCCATGAAAGCTAGGTTCACTTGTAAAGCGGTACTATTCACCTATTCCGCTTATTTACTTTCCAGCATGCGCTCGCTTATTAGCTATGTTGCTCATTAAACCGTTCTCACACCAATGCCGCCACCAGATAACTTGATAATCGCAAGGTTTATCACTCCTGGAATCCACTAGGCCCCTTTACCCGCAGCTTCGGAAGTAGCCGCAGTTGCCGCTCGTTGTCGTTTCGATCATCTATTCGCTTCTCCGGTGAGACAGAAATGTTGGTTCTTTCGACTCATGCCGTCCGGCTCTACTTGATGTGTCTTTCGGTAACAGTTGGATTTCGCGTTCCCTAGCACGCTTATCGCCCACACTCTGTCTCTTTACCTGTTTCTGTTCGTACGGTCGTGTCTTTGCCTCTACCTTCTTTCAGTTTCACCTTGCAGTTACAACCTTGGGCTTTAGCTACGCTTGTTGTCATTCAATGCGGCAACCTCATTTCAGGTTGCAAGTACATGCCCATGGCGGGCACACTAGGTTGGGGTGACGATAGGAACCCCAACAATCTACACCATTAAAAGTTGTGGTTCTCAAGCTCGCCATGAACAAACAGTTAGTTCTGATCAAGATAATGCCTTGATTATAGATGATTTCGTAAAACCCCAACATCTGGATTATTTCGAGCAACTTAGTAAATTTGTTTGTACTGGCTTACATAATTGTGGATTTAATTATTGTTCAGGAGCCACTATGGCTACCAACCTCAAATGGCGACAACCAATGTCAGTATGGCAAAATTATTTTCACAGCTGGATTACAACCCCAAACCCACAAGCATTGATGCTAGCTTCTATATTTTTTG
>JXSN01000098.1 GCA_001276605.1 Achromatium sp. WMS2 | reverse complement strand
TAGGATCAGCTGTTTTAGCAGGTGCTGCTGAGGCACTCTTCAGTACAGCTTGAATGTCAGAGGCTTTGGCATAATTAAGTTGAATCAACTCGATTCGTAACGGTGCTAACTCTTCAACTTTTTGGTTAGCAAGCATTTCAGCTTGTTCTTGACTAATAAGATCAGCAGAGGGTGCGATGTAAATTACATTATTGCGTTCACGTTTATCGAGAAATTTGGTTTTCAATATGATATCCAAAACCTGATCCCAAGGAACATTTTTTAGCTTTAATGTTATATTACCAGTCACAGCATCTGAGATTACCATGTTACGTTTGGCAAATTCGCCTAGCATGTAGAGTATTCTACGCACCGGAATATCTTGTAATGTTAATGTCAAGCTTTCTCCGGTGTAGACTTGCTGATCTCTGCGCAAACGCTCCTGTTCTTCGCGACTAAGCGGCGAAACCTCTAGGGTATATACATTATCTAGTTGATATCCTACATATTCGTATTCGTCTATGGCTTCCACACTAATTTTAACATCGTTATCTATAGCTTCACTGGTTATACTCTGCACAGGGGTTGCAAAATCAGTAACATCTAGCTTTTGGTGTAACTCAGGTAGCAATTTAACCCCAGCTACATCTAGGATGATTTTCTGCCCTTCTTTTTTGAGATTAACTACAACATCGGGGGTATTAAATATGACAGATACTTGGCCTTGATTGGTAGGGCCTCTCTTAAAATCTATTTTGTGTAATGTTGGTACGTTATTAGGAATAGGGATAGCCGTGGCGACCGGTTCGGCTGTGTTGGGTGCGTTTAATAGGGTGGGATCTACTGATTGCGGATTGCTATTAGTCGCTACATTACCATCTATGTCGAGTATCACCGCGTTGTTTTTGAGACGTAGGGTGTAAGGAACCCTTATATCAAGCTTAAAAACTAATCTAGTTCTGTTTGATCCCTGGACCGCGACTACGTTACGTAATGGTCCGACATCTATGGGGATATTATCTTTTGGTAGATTTAATTGTACATTAGTAAAATCAGCAATTAACTGGGGCGGGGTATCCGTGAAAAAGGTTCTGGGTGCTAAAACCTGCTCAGCAAACACAATACGCACTTGCACTTTATTGCCTGGTAGAGCTGAAAAATTTATGTCGTTTAAGGTGTTTTGACTAAAACTAGGTGTTGGAACTAGTATTATGATTAATCCTAGTATTAAAAATTTTGTGGATTTATTTAAAATGCTAAACTGATTGAGGTGGTGCCACGTTATCCACCTATCTACATCTTTGAGTTTCATGTCAAATCATGTCCAAATTTAATTCGGCTTATCTTGGGTGGTCAATGCGATTGCGGCTTGGCGTTCCTGCCAACTCCCAGCACCATCTTGTATTATCTCAGTTAGCTCAATACGGTTTTCAGTAACTCGGGTTATTTGACCGTAATTTTTACCAACATAGTTACCAGCATGAACACGGTGTATCATGCCATTTGGATCGATGACTAGGGCCCAGTTGATGTCTTGCTCTTCTATAAATCCTACCATCCTCAAAGAATCTAGGGAATAGCGTTCCAAGTATTCCTTGGGACGCGGTGCCGGAGCATTGATTGCTGAGCTATCATTGCCACTGGGTTGTCCTACGGAACTTCCGGCTTGGCCGACAAGCTCAAATGGATCTTTCCTGCGTCCTTCTTGATATACGAAAGATTCTGTTTGCACAACATCCGGTATAGGATCTGGGTCCCGTCTTGGTTGTGCTTTTATTCTAGCAATTTCTGCTTGTAGTTTTTCCATACCATCGTCGCCACAACCCGATAGAACCAAACTGAGAAATAGCAACAATATAAACTTATGATTCATAATTAATTTTTGCTTTTATAACGATAAGTTTTAGCCGTTGCGTTCATAACCGATCTTACAGTGCTATCCTGGGAATTTTTGTTTCCTGAGGATACAGCCTGAATGGAGACATCGTGTATGGTAACTATGCGCGGTAATGAGGCCACGCCACTTACGAAATTACCAAATTGATGGAATGTTCCAGTAACGGTTATGCTTATGGGGGTTTCAGCAGCATCGTCTAATTCAACTTCTGGATTGGGACGAAACAATTCAAACTCTAAGCCATTAGCCAACCCAGTTTGAGATAGATCTACCAATAATGATGCAATCTCAGTTTTTTCAGGCAGTTGCTTCTTTAATGACTCAAAAGACTGTTTCATCTCCTCAAGTAATTGCCGGTATTTCTCGATATCAACTAATGTTCTGTAATCGTTAGAAAACTGTTTCAATGCATTATCAACTTCCGCGGTTTTTCCTTCAAGTCTTACCTGTTGTTCCTGCGTATCAAAAAAATATAAAGCTCCAAAGATGCTAGCCACCAGTAATACCACGGCAGCTATTTTAACCGGCATTGGCCAATCAGCTGCATTTTCAAGGCTTATGTCGTTTAATTGATTAAGATCCATTACAAGTGGCTCCATTATCGAATAATTAAGAAAATTTCGATAATATTAACTCTATATTTAAGCAGCAAAAACCTGGCTATGACTGTTTTGTTGGTGCATCAGGCGGCGGTTTAGGTTTATCTAACTGTTGCGCTTGAATGGAAAATTCGCTAAAATCCGAGCCTTTACTCCGGTTTCCACCCTGGATTATACTTAGGATCGGTTTCTCTAGCCATGCCGAGTTTTCAATATTACGCATTAGAGCTGATATTCTAGCATTAGATTGGGCGCGTCCAGTGATTATTAGGGAATTTCCCTTTTGGGTTAAGCTTGTTAAGTATAAACCTTCTGGGGTAATATTAACCAACTCATCAAACAAGTGCACCACAACGGGGCGACTTTCTTGTCTTTTCTGAATTATATCCATGCGACTTCTTAAGTCGTCGCGTTTTTTATCTAATTCCTTGACCTCCTTTATTTTATTTGCCAACTCTTGCTGTTCTTTCTTGACTAACTCTAGTTGCATCATTTTGTTTTCAATTAGGGTTTCCATGTACAAATGTACCTGGACTGCTACTATGGCGGCGACAATGGCACCAGCTCCTAGCATAAAAAAGAACTCATATAGCCGGCGAGTACGTTCCTCCTCGCGCCATGGCAGTAAATTAATGCGTACCATATTAATCAAAGGCCCTAAGAGCAAGACCAACTGCTGTCATTAACGCTGGTGCATGTTCGCCAAGATTTGTGCTTCTGACTCTGGGAGCTACCGATGCGTTAGCAAATGGATTAGCAACTGTTGTTGGCACGTTAAGTTTCCTTTCGACTACCTCATCTAAGCCCATTATCGAAGCAACTCCGCCCGCTAACACTAGGTGATCAATGCGATTGCGGGTATTGCTTTCATAAAACTTATCCACGGCAAGTTCTATCTGTGAAGCTACCGCATCCTTAAATCGGGCTAAAACTTCACTATCATAGTTATCAGGAAGACCGCCTTTGAGCTTAGCTTTTTCAGCATCATCAATAGATACACCGTAGCGAGTTTGGATGTCAATGGTTAATTGTTGGCCGCCGAAGTTATGCATTTCACGATTAAAAATACATTCCCTGTTGCTAATCACAATCAAGCTAGTTGTTGTGGCCCCTATATCCATGATGGCTATATTTTGGTCTTCGGCGCCATGGGCAAAAATATCTAACATCTCTATACAGGCCCTTTCCAAAGCATAAACTTCAACATCTACTACAGCTGCCTTCAATCCTGCTATATCTAATATTTCTTTGCGACTAAGAATTACATCTTCAGCAGAGGCTACGAACAATACATCTATTGAGCCAGGGTTATTTTCACTTGGTCCTTTGATTTGAAAATCGAGATTTGGCTCGCTATTACCATCATTCTTTGACGGTATATGTTCATCAGCACGCTCTCGAATGTAGGCCTCCAATTCAGCCTCGCTCATTTTAGCATCAGCCTGAATTACCTTGGTAATTGAAGTATTACTTGGTACCGCAATGGCTGCCCATTTGGCTTTGGTTCCTGAACTTTTTACTAAACTAGCTAGGGCATCCCCTATATCGCCAGCATTACTAATATTTCTTTCCACCACGGAACCTGGCGGTAATGGCTCGATACCATAGCTCTCTAGCCTATATCTAGTTGAACTACCCCTACCAGATCTGCTTAGTTCCACTAGCTTTATTGAGGTATTGGTTATGTCGACACCAACCAAGGGAAATTTTTTTCGAGATAAAAAATCAAACATATGGCATATTCCTTAGAAAAGCATACCTACCTTGTATTAGTCGTGGTCTAGGGGATAACAATGAATAAATTATGAAAAATATTCGGCTGTCAATTCCTTCACCACTCATTTTTTATGGTTTATGCGACAGGTAGCTACAAAGAGCTATATAATTTACCATGAACTCACTGGGTTGGATGCATTTTAGGTAGTACAAATTTGACACCATGGTGTAGCTCCAGGCATGGCTATGCTACTATTTTCTAACTTTGGCAATCAACTTGCAACGTTTGGCGATTCTTTGGGGTGGATAACGTTGTCCCACTCAAAAATTCCGAGCACATACCATGGTATTATCCTAGAATAATGCAGCTTAAAAAACCGCGATCCAATTCCCGATTTTGGGTAACATAGGTAGGCCGTGTTTGATTTAGTATCTATCTGTAACTGGTTGAGTTGGTCATAAGGAATTAAGAATAATCTTTCGGAAGTATTTTTTCCCAACCATAACATATTAATAGCGAGCTTGAATTTAGCATAGGTAGCTAAGATTATTTTTGAAGTTTCAATTGCTTGGAGTAAAAGGACTACATAGGAATGCGCACTCATTATTGTGGTAAAATTGATATTTCTCATTGTGACCAGGTGGTAAGGCTGAATGGTTGGGTACATCATCGGCGCGATCATGGCGGAGTAATTTTTATTGATTTACGAGATAAATCCGGACTAGTCCAAGTGGTATTTGTACCAGAAAATCAGGATATTTTTGATTTGGTAAGGCATGTCAGAAACGAATACGTTTTGGGCATCGGCGGTCAGGTTAGGGCACGTCCTGCGGGTACTGAGAATAAAGAGCTTGCCAATGGTGATCTCGAAATTTTAGCCACCACTTTGGAAATATTTAACAGCTCCGAAGCACTTCCTTTTTCTATAGATGAGTACGCTCAAGATACCTCTGAAGAAGTACGTTTGCGCTATCGCTACCTTGATTTACGGCGGCTAGAGGCGCAAAAACGTCTTGTGGCTAGGACTGAAATAGTCAGATTTTTACGTAATTTTTTAGATGCCCAAGGGTTTTTGGATATAGAAACCCCCATGCTAACCAAATCTACTCCGGAAGGCGCTAGAGACTATTTGGTACCCAGCCGCACCCATCAAGGAAAGTTTTTTGCCCTACCTCAGTCGCCACAACTATTTAAACAACTATTGATGATCTCTGGCTTGGATCGCTATTACCAAGTGGTACGCTGCTTTCGCGACGAGGACTTGAGGGCAGATCGGCAGCCGGAGTTTACGCAACTAGACATAGAAACCTCTTTCATGAATGAAGAGGAAATCATGGATTTAATGGAATCTATGATCCGAACTCTGTTTAGCAAGGTACTAAATATCGAACTACCTCAGCCCTTTCCACGCCTGACTTACGCTGAAGCCATGCAACGTTTTGGAAGTGATCGACCAGATCTAAGAGTACCTCTAGAATTAATAGATATTGCCGACTTGATGGCAGAGGTAGAGTTTAAAGTTTTTGCCGGACCGGCTAATGATCCTCAAGGCCGAGTTGTAGTTTTGCGTGTACCCCAGGGTAACAGGCTAACCCGTAAAGAAATCGACGATTACACCAAGTTTGTAGGGATCTATGGTGCCAAAGGTTTGGCATACATAAAAGTTAGCAGTGTTGAAAATGGACGCGATGGTCTACAATCTCCAGTGCTTAAATTCTTAACGGATTCTGCCATAGCCGGTATACTGCAACGCACTCAGTCTCAAGATGGTGATTTACTGTTTTTTGGAGCAGACAAAACAAACATCGTCAACGAGGCCATGGGAGCCTTAAGGGTACGCCTTGGTAAAGATTTAGGCCTACTTCAAGGACAATGGCGACCACTATGGGTCACCGATTTTCCAATGTTTGAGTGGGATACCGAAAATAAACGCTGGGCTGCACTCCACCACCCATTTACCGCCCCCAAGGTAACAACTGCTGATTTAACCCAAAACCCTGGCCAACTCCTCTCCAGAGCTTATGATTTAGTGCTAAATGGTACGGAAGTAGGTGGTGGTTCCATTCGTATTCATAAAGCTGATGTTCAGAGTCAGGTATTTCGACTACTCAATATTGGTGCCCAAGAAGCCGAAGAAAAATTCGGATTTCTATTACAGGCTTTAAGATATGGGTGTCCGCCGCATGGTGGTATCGCCTTTGGATTAGATCGTTTAGTAATGCTCATGACCGGTTCTGCCTCCATTCGCGACGTCATAGCCTTTCCTAAAACCCAAAGCGCCGCCTGCCCACTTACTGCGGCACCGTCCAATGTGGCTAACCAGCAACTTACCGAGTTAGGTTTAAAGTTACGTCAAAAATCTTAAGTTTGGAGTTCAAACGTGGTAACCTGTTCGGTACCAATCAAAAGATGTGAAATGGTTGTAATCCTAACATTAAGGACACCTAACCTGTCTATTCCGTAGAACATCCACCATCACATTGGGAAATTTCTCGTGCCAGCAAAAGATAAATTCAATGCCGCAGTAATGAAACTGCAACACGAAATGTGGAAGAATAAGCTGATTACCTTCCTCAATGGCGGGCCAGCTCCTACTAACACTAGCCATAAGGACTGTGCTTTAGGTAAATGGATGTATCAAGAAGGGGGCATGAGCGAGTATGGTACGTTGCCAGAAATGAAAAGTCTGGAGCGTCAGCATACTCAATTCCATGATACCGTGCGAAAGGCCATCGATCTTCACAGTGCAGGCGACCAAGATGCCGCTTGGAAGTTGTATGAAAGCCTCAAGCCTATGTCGGCTGAGATAATGCGGATTATAGACGTATTCAACACCAAAATCAACAGATAAAAATCAATCTATCTCAAGGATTTAATAGATGACAGTAAAGCATAAGTTTAATGCCTCAGTAACTAAATTACAACATGAAATGTGGAAAAATAAGGTTATCACCTTCCTAAACGGCGGGCCGGCACCAACTGGTGTTACCCATCATGAATGCGCCCTCGGCAAGTGGCTTTACGAAGAAGGTGGCATGGAAACCTATGGATCAATTCCCGAAATGAAACGCCTAGAAAGGTTTCATGCCAAATTTCATGATTGCGTTAAGGGTATTATAGACAAACAGAACAAAGGTGATGCCAACGGCGCCTGGTCTGAATACGAGCAACTTAAACTTATGGCAACGCAGCTCCCAACTGTGCCTACTATTTCCAGCCCCTAAGGCCGCAGCCGCGCTAGGGCTAACCTTAGCCTGGTTATATGCAGCTCTGGCAGGATTTACCACACCAACAGCACGCTCCCTCATATTTGGCGCTGCCGGTTCGTAAAGTCCGAACGGTTGATAGCCGCCTAATTGCATTGATCATAGTTTAGCAGAGTTTGGCATGGATAACTCTGTGGGAATACTAGTTTAGCCGTGACCAACAAATGGATATTAATTGCATTGGCCTTGGTTACTGCGGCATGGATCAGTCTCAATGGCTCTAAAATCAATATCAAAAAAAATGCAGCCAAGAATACGTTGATTAGGCGTATTTTTCTACATGTTAACAATGCAATTTGTGCTAGCGCTAACATGATCAGGGAGCGTGCTGTTGGTGTGGTAAATCCTGCCAGAGCTGCATATAACCAGGCTAAGGTTAGCCCTAGCGCGGCTG
>JXSN01000097.1 GCA_001276605.1 Achromatium sp. WMS2 | reverse complement strand
TGCAATCTAAAACAATACGGATTTTTTAAGAAACTGTAACTACCTTTTATCAAACTATTCCAAACATAGCGATTGGTATGCTAAACAATAGATAAAAAATTTAAATGTTCCATAAAAAAATTCAATTGCAATACTAGTTAAAAATTCATAAAAAGTATTTGACAACTCCAAAATCCAAGACTATTCTATGAGCATGCTTATGTTGCAGTGCACAAAAAAAGGAGATCGAGTGATGACAACCCCAAAAGAAGGCGTTGAACTAGTTAATGAACTAACAGCCAAGGGTTATGAGGCTGCTAAAGCTTTAGGTGAAATTAACATGCGCCTGATGGAACGCATGTTAACCCGGCAAATGGATGCCATGAATCTATTTGTCAACGGTGGTTTACAAAACCTGAAATTGTTGACCGAGGCTAAGAACCCAGGCGATCTTATGCGCAGCCAGATGGATCTAGTGCGGACATTCAGCAATAGTTTACTAGCTGAAACTCGCGAAACCCTCAAAATTGCCGACGATGGTCGCGAACAGTATAAGACTTGGTTTGAGCAAGGAATGCAAGAACTGAACGAAAAAATGGGCAAGCAACGGCCCAGCGCCTAATTATAAGGAAGGAATAGGTACTAATGAGCGATACCAAAAAGGTCGCCTTGGTAACAGGCGGGGTCGGGGGCATCGGGACTGCGATCTGCCTGCGTTTGTCCAAGGAAGGATTTAAGGTCATAGCCTGCTATTACCCACCTTTGGCCTCCGATGCTGAAATCTGGGTTAAGGAGCATAATGCCGCAGGTAACGATATCGGCATAATTGCCGGTGATGTGACCTCGGAAGCCGACAGTGTCCGTATGATAAAAGAAATAGAATCTCAATACGGCCTGGTGGAAATACTAGTAAATTGTGCAGGCATCACTAAGGATAGAACTTTCCGCAAGTTGGCAGCATCTGACTGGGAAGCGGTAATAAATACTAATTTGAACAGTGTGTTCTACGTAACGCGTCCGGTTTGGGGCGGGATGTTAGATCGTGGTTTTGGGCGTATTATCAATATTTCCTCAGTAAATGGGCAGCGTGGGCAATTTGGTCAGACCAATTATTCTGCCGCCAAAGCAGGAATGCATGGATTTACTATGGCACTAGCCCAGGAAGGGGCTGCTAAAGGGGTTACAGTAAATACTATATCCCCAGGATATGTTGAAACAGCAATGACTGGGGCTATGCGCCCGGAAGTACGCGACGCTATCATAGCCGGTGTGCCCATGAAACGGATGGGACGGCCTGAGGAAATTGCAGCTGTGGTGGCATTCTTGGCTGCTGCTGAAAACGGTTACATTACAGGTGCGAATATCCCGGTTAACGGCGGTTTATTTATGCATTGATTTTTTACGAATTTTTTGATTTTTCATCTCTCTCTGTCCTCTTGCCCGGATCCTAAACCGGGCTTTTTTGTGCTTGTTAGAATGTGGTAAGCTTATGTAAACTGGCAATCGTATTTTATAAGAGATTTTTCCATTTTTGGTATATTTATCACGTTTTTGAGGGGTACGCTTTAGCGTCCCCGGCAGCATTTCCGCGCTGGAGCATAAGAACGATCAAACTATATAGTTACGGTTACCTAAGTCTCTAAACGCTTCTAATATATATAAATGCAACTATTCTACGTTATATTAATCGTATTTGGTGCGCTAGCACTATTATTTTGGTGCTATGTGATTGAAACCTTAGGAATGCTATATTCAGCAATACTCTGTTCTGTTGCCAAAACCTTATTAACCGTACATAGCCAATATGGCAATCTTGTGGTAACCCGCACTTATATTGGAAATAGAATAGTACTAATTAACAAAGGATTCATCCACTCGATACATGAGGCTAAAACTGCAATACCAGAAGGCTATTGCGGCTATAAAAGTGGCCTTGCAGATGTAATGCAACACCCCAACCTGCTAACTCAATTTGCCAAAATAGCTATGATCGGTTTAGGAGGGGGGGCTACCCTGTATTATGCTAAAAGTGAACAAACTTGGCTATGTTACGATGTTAATCCTAACGTCATAGAGTTATCTAGGAATACTGCGTTTTTCAATTTTGTATCCAATTGTCCAGCTCAAATCAGTATTATGTGTCAAGATGGATTTCAGGATACCGCAGCATTAAGCCAATGCGATCTGATCATAGTCGATACATTTTTGGGTGGCGCAAATGTTGGCTCAGCAGAATTGATTAATCAGTTAATACCTAGTTTAAAACCCAATAGTCTACTATTGTTACATGCATCCGGGTTATCAGATGCTGCCATTCGCATTATCCAAGACTTCGCAGTTTCCATGCATTATATAGCTATAATCAAGGAATTTCCGCCCCAAAATCCGACTCCATGGACTTGCAGTTGGGATGAGTTTACAGATCCGTTTCAAGCTCCATCCCAATGGTTGGCAATAACCAATAATAGGCAATATGCTGACAAAATAAGCTTGCTTCCAGGTTGGATTATTTACGTATAACATTAAAATCAGTAATTGATTAAATATCTATTTCTCGATTTTAACTGTTATCTGGCTCATAGGCTAGATTAGGCGCCAGCCAGCGTTCAGCTTCCGTCAAAGTAATACCCCGCCGTTTAGCATAATCCTGCACCTGATCTTTGGCAATTCTACCCACTGCAAAATATTTGGCGGCGGCGTTGGCAAAATACAGACCGCTGACGGCAGCAGTTGGCACCATGGCTTTGCTTTCGGTAAGCCAAATCCCAGTGCGCTCCTTAACATGTAGTAATGCCCAAAGTAAATCTTTCTCACTATGATCAGGACAGGCTGGATAACCCATTGCGGGCCGGATACCTTGATAATGTTCCGCAATTAACTCTGCATTATTAAAGGGTTCATTGGGAGCATATCCCCAAAACTCACGCCGGACTTGATGATGTAGCCATTCTGCAAGGGCTTCAGCTAAGCGATCGGCTAAAGCCTTGAGCATAATCCCCTGATAATCATCTAAACCTGCTTTAAATTCAGCTAGTTTAGTTTCAATTCCAATACCAGCAGTACAGGCAAAGGCACCGATCCAATCTGATTGGTTATGGGCTTTGGGGGCAATGAAATCTGCTAAGCAAGTGTTATAATACCCCGCTGGTTGTCGGCCCTGTTTACGCAAAAAATGAAATGTAGCTAAATTCTTAGAACGTGTTACGTCATCATATACTTCAATATCATCTCCTACCGAAGCGGCTGGAAATAAGCCGATTATCGCCCGGGCAGTTAGCCATTGTTCACTGACTATCTTTTCTAGCATATTTTGGGCATCATGGAATAAGCGGGTAGCTTCAGCACCCTTTTCGGGATCAAGCAGTATATCTGGATAATGCCCTTTAAGTTGCCAAGCTACAAAAAAGAATGTCCAGTCAATATAGGGTACCAAAATATCCACAGGAAGTTGTTCTAAAACGTGCACCCCAGGCTCTTTGGGAGCTATAATATTGGTATTAGACCAATCTATAGCTGTTGGATTGCTCCGCGCTTGCTCTATGGTCACTAGATCACGAGCTTCACTTAGACTAGCACGACGCTTGCGCACTTCTGCGTATTCAGACTTTATCGTGGTTACGTATGCATCTCGCTGGTGTGACGATAACAGATTGCTGACCACACCAACGGCCCGGGAGGCATCAGGAACATAAATCACTGGGGCTTGATATTGGGGTTCAATCTTTAAGGCGGTGTGCATTTTCGAGGTAGTAGCCCCGCCAATTAATAATGGCTGGGTAAAACCTTGGCGCTGCAATTCTTTGGCCACGTTCACCATTTCATCCAGTGATGGGGTTATTAGACCAGAAAGTCCTATTACATCCACATTATGTTCTTGGGCTGCGCGTAATATTTCCGCAGCTGGGACCATGACGCCAAGATCGATAACCTCATAGTTATTGCATTGCAATACAACTCCTACGATATTCTTGCCAATATCATGCACATCACCCTTGACCGTAGCCATGAGTACCTTACCCTGGGTTTGGCAGCCACTTTGTGACTTTTCTTGTTCTAGATAAGGTTGGAGGTAGGCTACTGCTTTTTTCATAACTCGGGCTGATTTTACTACTTGTGGTAGAAACATTTTACCAGCCCCGAATAGATCGCCTACGATATTCATGCCAGCCATGAGCGGTCCCTCAATCACCTGTAGTGAGATGTCAACTTCTGCACGGGCTGCCTCCGTATCCTGATCAATATACTCAGTGATTCCTTTGACTAAGGCATATTCCAATCTTTTTGTTACTGGCCAACTCCGCCATTCGTGTTCGATTTTGGTATCGCTTGCAGCACCTTTACCGTGGTATTTAGGCGCTAATTCGATAAGGCGTTCCGTAGCCTCAGGACTGCGATTTAATATAACATCAGTTACCGCTGTGCGCAATTCCGTGGGAATTTCATCGTATACTATCAAGGATCCAGCATTGACGATTCCCATATCTAGGCCGGCGCCAATGGCATGATAGAGGAATACTGCATGAATAGCTTCACGTACTGGATTATTGCCACGAAAAGCAAATGATACATTGGATACACCGCCGGAGACTAAGGCATGGGGAAGATTAGCCTTGATCCAACGTACCGCTTCTATGAAATCCAAACCATAATTATTATGAGCCTCTATGCCCGTAGCAACGGTTAGGATGTTGGGGTCAAAAATAATGTCTTCAGCTGGAAAACCTACTTGTTTGGTAAGTATGGTATACGCACGTTGGCAAATCTCGATACGGCGCTCCAGATTATCAGCCTGTCCCTGTTCATCAAAGGCCATAACAATGACTGCTGCCCCGTAGCGTCGGCATAATTCCGCATGTTGGATGAATTTAGCGATACCTTCCTTTAGAGAAATAGAGTTAACAATGGATTTACCTTGGACGCATTGTAGCCCAGCTTCGATAATTTCCCATTTAGAGGAATCTATCATAATAGGAACTTTAGCTATATCTGGTTCAGTAGCGCATAAATTGAGAAAATGCTGCATAGCAACTACACCATCCAATAGCCCCTCGTCCATATTTACGTCAACTACTTGGGCTCCATTTTCTACCTGTTCTCGACAAATTTGCAATGCTTCCTCATAGTTACCGTCTAAGATTAAACGTTTAAATTTTGCAGATCCGGTAATATTAGCACGTTCACCAACGTTAATAAAATTCAATGCACGATTGATATTAAGTGGCAATAATCCGGAAAGACGGCACGCAGGTGCTATAGTAGGCAATTGACGGGGTTTTTTGCCAGCAACAGCTTGTGCAATAGCTTGAATATGTACCGGGGTAGTACCGCAGCAGCCACCGACTATATTCATTAGTCCTGAATCGGCCCATTCGGCAATGGCCGCAGCCATATTGGAAGCATCTAGATCATATTCGCCAAGTTCATTGGGAAGGCCGGCATTGGGATAGACACAAACATGAGTAGTTGCTACTCTGCTCATTTCAGCTACGTATTGACGCAGTAAATCTGGTCCCAAGGCACAATTAAGGCCTATGGCCAGAGGCTCGGCGTGGCGCAGGCTATTGTAAAATGCTTCTGTGGTTTGACCAGATAACGTACGTCCGGATTGATCCGTGATGGTTCCAGAGATAATTATGGGTAATTTTATGCCTGTTGCGGTAAATACTTGCTGACAAGCAAAAATAGCAGCTTTGGCATTGAGGGTATCAAAGATGGTTTCAATAAGTAATAAATCTACACCTCCGGCAATCAGACCGGAGGCAGCTTCAGTGTAAGCAGCAACTAATTGCTTAAAAGTTACATTTCGTGCACCGGGATCATTGACGCTAGGCGAGATACTGGCGGTGCGGTTGGTAGGCCCCAATCCGCCGGCAACAAAGCGTGGAGCTTCAGGAGTGCTGTACTTAGCAGCGGCGGTTTTGGCCAAGCGTGCTGCTGCCACATTTAATTCATAGGCCAAATCTTCCATAGCGTAATCGGCCATGGAAATGCGGTTGGCATTGAAGGTATTAGTTTCGATAATATCCGCACCCGCTTCGAGGTAGGCCTCGTGAATTCCCTGTATAATCTGCGGTTGCGTAATGGTCAGTAAATCGTTATTGCCTTTTAGATCTTGAGGCCAGGTGGCAAATCTATGGCCACGATAATCAAGTTCGTTAAGTTTATGTTGTTGAATCATTGTGCCCATTGCACCATCTAAAATCAGGATGCGTTGGGATAATATTGTGGTTAGTTTGGATTGAGAATTAGTCACATAGGTCCCCTATACTGGTAACATGAGGCTTAAATGGTGCTCACCCGTCCTAGCACTGATCGAAAAATACTGCTAGTGATCTTGTTCCGATGTTGGTAGGGTATGCGGAATCACGGTTTGAACATAATTTGTTGAGAATCGGACTCGATAAAAAACCCGCTAGTATATGCAACTAGCGGGTTCAGGTGTGGTTTAGACAGCTAAAGCTGTGCTACTGAGTTCGGGGTACGAATTTAGTAATCCATGTCACCCATGCCACCCATACCGCCCATGCCACCCATACCACCAGGGCCGCCTGCTGCGGGGGTTTCCTTCTTGGGCTCTTCGGCTACCATGGCTTCGGTAGTGATCATTAAGCCAGCGACTGAGGCGGCATTTTGTAATGCGGTGCGGGTAACCTTGGTAGGATCTAAAATCCCCATTTCTACCAAATCACCATATTCACCAGTGGCAGCATTGTACCCGTAGTTACCTTCGGTCGCCTCTATAATCTTGCTAACTACCACTGAGGCCTCTTGACCGGCGTTGGCAACGATCTGGCGTAGTGGTTCTTCCATGGCGCGGCGTGCAATCTGGATGCCGGTATTCTGATCTTCGTTGATGCCTTTCAGGTCCTTAATGGCAGGTAGCGCTCTGATCAAAGCTACACCACCGCCTGGTACGATGCCTTCTTCGACTGCGGCGCGGGTGGCATGTAGAGCATCTTCAACGCGGGCTTTCTTTTCCTTCATTTCAACTTCAGTAGCAGCTCCAACCTTGATAACGGCAACACCGCCGGCTAGTTTTGCCATGCGTTCTTGCAGCTTTTCCCGATCGTAGTCGCTGGAAGTTTCTTCAATCTGTTGCCGAATTTGCTCAACCCGGGCCTTGATATCTTCGGCACTGCCTGCACCGTCGACCACGGTGGTTTCATCCTTGGTGACTATTACCTTTTTGGCAGTACCTAAGTCGTTCAAGGTTACCTTTTCTAGGCTTAAACCAACTTCTTCGCTGATTACTGTGGCTCCGGTAAGGATAGCCATATCTTGCAACATGGCTTTGCGGCGATCGCCAAATCCAGGGGCTTTGACCGCACATACCTTTATTATGCCGCGAATAGTGTTGACTACTAGGGTTGCTAGGGCTTCGCCTTCTACATCTTCGGCGATGATTAATAAGGGTTTGCTAGCCTTGGCTACGCCTTCTAATACTGGTAGCAATTCACGGATGTTGCTAATTTTTTTGTCATGTAGCAGGATGTAAGGATTTTCTAGCTCAGCAGATTGACTCTGTTGGTTATTGATAAAGTAAGGTGACAGATAACCGCGATCAAATTGCATACCCTCAACCACTTCTAGGGCATTTTGGAGGCTCTGGCCTTCTTCAACTGTAATTACGCCTTCTTTGCCAACTTTTTCCATGGCTTCAGCTATAATATTGCCGATGGTTTCATCGGAATTAGCTGAAATATTACCAACTTGGGCGATTTCTTTGTTGGTGGTGCAGGGCTTACTAAGGCGCTTTAGTTCTTCAACTACGGCCTCTACAGCCTTGTCAATACCCCGCTTCAGGTCCATGGGGTTCATGCCAGCAGCTATTGATTTTAAGCCTTCACGAACCATGGCTTGGGCTAATACGGTAGCGGTGGTAGTTCCATCACCGGCGACGTCGGAAGTGTGGCTA
>JXSN01000096.1 GCA_001276605.1 Achromatium sp. WMS2 | reverse complement strand
AAAAAAATGGCTGCCTCTAGCTGATTCCGGAAAACACATGTGTGTAAGAGAGTTAGGGCGACAAGAACCAACGCCGTCTTTACGGTATAGGGCGGAGTGGGTCTGCACTTATGTTTGAAATTGGTATGCTTGAATTTAGTCTTTAATTTTTTGTCAAGCATTAAAAACTGGATTATCGAGTTACATTGGCGACTGCAAGATGAGCGCCCTCGATACCCGCACTTATATCACGGCAAATCAGAATCATTACCTATGTCCAATTCCTGCATTCCAAATCCCCGCAGCAAAATTGCAAACCCTACTCGCCCCCGTCTGGACCGATGCTCAAGCACTGACTCCCGTGTATCTGGCCTCGGAAACGACCACCGAAGCCACAGAACACCTCGCTTACGGCTTTTCTCAAACCATAACGCTTATTAATAGTGTTCATAGGTGTAAAATTTTTTATGTTGATTTAGGTTGTTTCTGTATTTACCATAAGCACATCACATTACAGTATGGATTGATATAGAAATAGCCTAAGTTGCTGGCCGGATAGTTTTTGAATCAATAATGGGCTGCAAGTACATTAGGCAGTTACAATTAATATGCAGGTTGCATAATTACGATATATGCGGTAATTTTATGTTTTTATCTTAGACCTGTTTACTAAATCTTATTCAAGGATAGCAATATGGTTTCTGACAACTCTACCCGTAATTTTAGCCTTAGCATAGCAGCTTTAGGTGTAGTGTACGGTGATATTGGTACTAGTCCGCTTTATGCCATCAAGGAGGCGTTCAGCGGAGCACACCATCCTATACCTATAACGCCCGAGAATGTGTTGGGTATATTGTCTTTGATTTTTTGGTCATTGATGATAATAGTATCAATCAAATATGCAACATTTGTTACGCGAGCTGACAACCATGGCGAAGGTGGAATCATGGCTCTTATGGCCCTAGTACAGGGTGCTAGCACGAACCTTAAATACAATCGCCACCTGATAATTTTGGGCCTTTTTGGATCATCATTATTTTACGGTGATAGTGTGATTACTCCTGCTATTTCCGTGCTATCGGCCATAGAAGGAATAGATGTTATAACCCCAATGCTTAAAGGCTGGGTTGTGCCGATAACTCTTATCATCCTGTTTGGATTATTTGCCATACAAAAACACGGCACTGGCCGAGTTGGCACTTGGTTTGGACCTATTACTGGATTTTGGTTTATAATTTTGGCTATTTTGGGAATTATTAATATTATCACCAATCCTGTGGTTATAACAGGAGTAATTCCCACCCATGCTATCAGTTTTTTTATGCGCCAACCGACCATGGCCTTTTTGGCGTTAGGTGCTGTGGTACTTGCTGTGACTGGAGCGGAAGCGCTATATGCAGATATGGGACATTTCGGACGCGGACCAGTGCGTTTAGCTTGGTTTAGCTTGGTTTTACCGGCATTAGTCCTAAATTATTTTGGGCAAGGTGCATTATTATTGACCGATGCCGCCACGATTGAAAGTCCATTCTACCGGATGGCGCCAGCTTGGATGCTAGTACCATTGGTAATATTGGCTACGGCAGCTACTGTTATAGCCTCGCAGGCAGTAATTACTGGCGCTTTCTCCCTTACTCATCAAGCAATACAATTAGGTTACGCACCATTCATGTCAGTACAACATACTTCTGCGCAAGAGCGTGGCCAAATTTACTTGCCTGGGGTTAATTGGGCATTGTTTATTGCCGTAGCCTGGCTAGTATTAAACTTTGGTTCGTCAAATAATCTTGCCGCTGCCTATGGTATAGCCGTAACTGGTACCATGCTGATAACCACAATATTACTCTATTTGGTTGCAGTACATATTTGGCGTTGGAATCAGCTCCAGGCCATGCTAATGACTGGGGCTTTTTTAGTGGTGGACAGTGTATATTTTGCTGCCAATATACCCAAAATAATGGACGGGGGTTGGTTTCCACTGGTGTTAGCGGGCGTATTATTTATAGGAATGACCACTTGGAAGCTTGGCCGCGAAACTCTAAAGAAACGTCGTGATATCGCTAGCATAGAGTTGGATATTTTTTCCAGGAGCATAGAAGATGTGCCAATAGTTAATGGTACAGCTGTGTTTCTTACCCCTAACCCATGTCAAGTTCCACATGCGTTGTTACATAGCCTTAAACACTACAAGTGTCTACATGAAAAGATAATTATCCTTTCCGTTATGTATAGCGATATACCTCACATACCTATTCAGAAACGCATGGTTGTTCAAGAATTAAGCAGTAGATTATATACTATTCAAGTAGAATTTGGATTTATGGATAGTACCGACGATCTCACAAATATGTTGCTTTCTTTTGATAAAGACGCTATTTACAATATAGACAATGCCACCTTTTTCTTGGGACGTGAAACGCTAATTCCTAGCAAATATCAAGAAATGACTTGGTGGCAAAAAAATATCTTCATAGCTCAAGCGCGTAATTCTGGTAATCCAGCATCTTATTTTGGTCTACCCCCTAATCGTGTAGTCGAGCTAGGAGCGCAAATATTACTGTAGCTATCTAAATTTTCGCCTAATTCATCAATTTAATCTCAAATGCTGTTGTTAGCATGATTTTAAATCAAGAACAATAGCAACACAATTAGGGCCTGATGCCGTATGTATTTAGACATATAATTTAGTTTTTATTAAATAAATTAAGTAGATAACTACTTAACTTAATCTGCAATATGCAATGAGATAACATAATTCCGGTTTAATTAACCATAAGCCCAAGGGTATAGGACCTTTCCATTGCTTGCTGCATAACGTGGATTATCTTGAATGCGTCTTTAAGGTGCCCACGCTCTAAAGTAGAAAGTACTGATGGCAGCAAAAAATTATCTACGTTAATTCCAGACGCAATTTGTTGAGCCTGGTGGTGAATGCGTAAACTAGAGATTAACTCCAGTGCATCCCGCAGATTAGCGGCCATTTCAGAACTTATTAATTTATGCTCCGCAGCAGCCTGTAGCCGAGATGAGGTGTTGGTTGCTGTCAATCCCGCCTTAAGGGCGTAAATGCGAGCAATATCGTTGATAGGCACAATACCTTGATGTTTTAGGTCTAAAGTGTCGTTGTGTTTTCCATCATGAATTAATATAAAATCACGGAAAAAACCTAAGGGCGGGCGATGTATCAAAGCATTCGTCACCATGTGGGCTATAAATATACTGTTGTTTTTGCTTAACTCCAAGATATGGTTTTGTACAGTATAAAATAACCCTGATTCACCATAAACAGGTCGCAAGTCAAAAAAAATAGAAGCCAACATTAAGGCTTGTGGATCAGGAACTTCAATCCATTTGCGAAAATAACGTAACCATACGTCTATAGGTTGGCACCATTTAGGATTAATCGCCATGATTTGCCCCGAACAATAGTGAAAACCACAAGCGTCCAATCCCGTGCACACTATGGTACTAAGTTTTGTAAAATACTCAGCGTCAGCCGCTTTCATTTGGGAATCAATGATAATAGCATTATCCTGATCCGCATTGATGGTTTGTTCGCGCCGGGCTTGCGAACCACAACTAAGCCAGGTGTAAGGAACAGGGGCAGGTCCTAGTTGCTGCTCAGCCAATTCTATAAGACGTACAGTAATAGAATCAGTAATATAGGACATAGCTTGACCTATATGTATTGCTGATGACCCAGCGTTGGCTAACTGTCGCTGTAGTGCTGGTAAGCGCGAGCTATACTCTACCAATGTGGGTAAATCTGGCGCTTTGCGCAGTTTTATTGTTAAAAACGCTGAATTAATTGCTTGATAATTGATCAAATCGGCTATTGTCAAAATGCCAACAGGTCGTCCATCATCCAAAACTGGCAAATGCTGGATACCAAAACGAGTCATAGCCATGACCGCGGCTGATAGCGGAGCCATAATTGGTATGGTTTCCAATGTTCTAGTCATTATTTTGCTAACCGGCTCTTGAACAGACAAGCCAGCTGCGATACAGCGACTACGCAAATCACTATCGGTTATCAAGCCCACCAAAGATCCAGATTCCATAACCATCAAGGAGGATACATGGTGAGTTGTCATTAACTGCGCAGATATTTGTATTGAGTCTGTAGCTGCAACAATAACTGGGAATGGCTTAACTATGTTGCCTATTGAAACTGCCATAGCGTCTACTTCACGTATACTCTTTATTGCAGAATCTAGGCGTGTAGTAAGAGAACTACTAAAATAAAAATTCAAATGTGAATTATTTAAGCATAACTCATGAAATTTATTACATGGTAGTAAGTACAGCAGGGTATCTTCAATAGTGGCACCCCGGCGTAGACACTCATAAGACTCCGATGTACATAGATCTATTAAGACATTACCCTCAGCGAGCCTGGCACTCAATATCCGATTGTTATCAAACAGCTCTATAGCGCCACTACGTATAATAACAATATTATTAGCTAACTCTGGTGTTGGAAGTAAACTATGATTTTTAAGATAGCGAATAGTAAAGTATTTTGGTAAAGTATCTAGCTGATCAGTGGTTAATAAACCAAACGGAGTATGTTGCGCAAGAAAATCTCTAATTTCTAGCAGCTCTATTTCCATAATGCTTTATTACTGGCGTGCATGACTAAATATGTGATTAAACATCTAGTCAAAATTCATTTCGCATCCGAGGTGGAACATCCGTAAAGTTAAGAAGCATAAGCATTGTTATTAATTCCAATTTTATCTTTGGCTAACAATAAGTTGCGTTGTTAATATGTTGGCTGAAGTGGTTACTGTCGTGTATTTCTGGTTAAAGACTACAGATTTTGAATATACCACGAATAGCAACATCACGGCTATTAAGCTCCCAGTGGCTATTAACCACCACTTAGACAAATCAGTGGTTGATACATGTTGATTTTCAGTGGATTTCTCAGACCATACTTGCTGGGGCAATTTAGAGTTATTGGGAATGTCAGAATACCAATCATCAAGTGCTGATAATTTATGGTGTATGCCTCCAACTTGCTCCCATTCAACTGACATGACTAACCGTTCTACTTCCGTCAATCTATCGCTTAAAATTGTATGAATGTTGGTTAATTGATCTCCTGCTAATCTATCCGTATTTATGCCTGCTAGGATTAACTGTTCGATAGCACGACGGCCTGTTGTAGGTTGAGTCACTTCATGAAAAGCTGCGATAAACCCCCAACCTTCAGTATGTCCTCTGGCTATACTTGCCCACTTGCTCAATAGGGTATCACCACCAGTATAGCCATTTGCTACAATAAAACGATGGTTAAATTTTCCAGCTCGCGGCGTTTCGATAAATAAAATTGGTTGTGGCATTGTAATAGCCCTCGCATAAAATGATATGAATCTATATGGCTATTTTACCCTAGTTGGATGCAAGAGCGCACCTCACCCAGCTACCTTATATGATAAAAGCCACGCATACCGCCGGCTTTTATGCGTAGAACGGTAAAATAAGAAATGCAGATATTAACAAGTAATATAATATTTACGCTAATGCTTTGAGCTATCCTATACAGTTAACACCCAATGTCGTCACTAATATGGAGCGGCAATAACAGATATTTGAGTGATTACCAATCTGATGCTAGGCAAGAACTGATAACTCAACTTAATAACTTAAACTTTCTTATTAAAGTGAGATCAGTTCATATGGCTACGGTATTATCTATTATTTCTTTTGTAACGCAATATTCTAGTCAGGTAAAGTACGCGCTTCGCAAACGGTCCCAATTTAAATGGATTGACAATTCCAACTACCAGATATTGCAATAAAATCAAAATAAACATAGATAATGGCGTAACAACCAAGGCTCCCTGCTGCGGTAAATTTATCCAGATAGCAGGTAGCATAAAACATAACCATAAAATCCACAATACAACCAATAATCTAACACTAAACGGCGGCATACGGTTACCTCGTCCCCAATCAGCCGTTTCTGGCATGGTGCACCTCAAGGCTGCTATGCCGAGACAACTAACACCTAGTTTTTACGCTGATTGCGGCAAAATATTGTTATTAATATGGGTTACTATATTATTCTCATTCAAATATACCAACTTAGGTCTAAATGTGGTTGCCAAACCTGCCTCTATAACAGCGTAAGTACAAATTATCACACGATCGCCAGGACTTGCTTTATGGGCCGCGGCTCCATTGATAGATATGATCCTCGAACCAGGATCAGCTAAAATAGCATAAGTAGAAAAACGCTCTCCATTGGTCACGTTGTAGATGTGAATTTGTTCGTACTCATGAATTCCTGCTAATTCCATAAGCTTGCTGTCTATGGCACAGGAACCCTCGTATTCCAACTCAGAGTGGGTTACACACGCCCTATGCAATTTGCACTTGAGTATGGTTAATTGCACAAATATATACTCCTTTGACTTAAATAATAACAGGCCTATTGCTCTAAGACGGTTTTTCCTTTCCTAATGGGTGTATCACCATGCTCCATCCTCAGGATGACTATGCAAATTTAGTGAACTTTCATCACAACTAATCACATTAATCAGGCCAATGGTACATTGGGAACCCGCAAGTTGTCTATCAGGCGCGTGCGTCCCAAATAGGCTGCCGCCAAGATAATCAAATCCACATCATCTTTGGTAGGTTCTCCCAAATCTATAGTGCGACGTATTTTGACGTAATCTGGTCTGAACCCAGCACTACGTAAGGCATTGTACACCGTGGTTTCGGCGCGTAATGGCGCAAAACCATGCATTAATCCTTGTGCTCCTTCCTGTATGGCTTGGTATAGAATGGGTGCTTTAGCACGCTCCGCTGGACTGAGGTAATTATTGCGTGAACTCATGGCCAGGCCATCGGTATCCCTAACAGTTGGAACCCCTACTATCTCTATGGCAAGGTTTAAATCTCTAACCATACGTTTAATTATCAATAGTTGTTGATAATCTTTTTCACCAAACATGGCTACGTTAGGTTGCACCAAATTAAAAAGCTTACACACAATAGTACTAACACCACTAAAATGACCTTGCCTGCTTGTACCACATAAGATACTCGACAAGCTAGGAACTTCTACACGCGTCTGTGTAGTTTGCCCGTCTGGATATAATTCCTCTTCGCTTGGATTAAAGAGTATATCCACGTTCAGCGCGACAAGCTGCTCTTGATCAGCAGCCAATGTACGCGGATAAGCTATAAAATCCTCATTTAAACCAAATTGCAACGGGTTTACAAATATGCTAACCACAACATGTTGTGCACTTTCACTTGCCCTACGTACCAGCTCCAAATGGCCTTGATGCAAATTACCCATCGTAGGAACGAAGGCAATCCGTTCCTCCTGACGGTGCCAGGCGGCAACTCGATTACGCAAAGATTCGTTACTGTCTATGGTTTCCATCTGATCTTACTCTCAAACTTGCACCAATAAAAATCTAAGCCTTATTCTATCATTAGGACTTGATATACTGCATAGTCAAGCATTAATCCTTCAATAAATAGCTTAAAATTCATAGTACTAACCAGGTATCATTATTAATTATATCCTTGCAACCTTTATTTATCAGTAACTCACCAGTGTACAGTTGAGGCCTACCGATCAAGCTAAGGAGATTAGAGCCTGCGGCCACACCATTGTTTTAACTTGCGAATAACTACACGATTTTATAGAATTTGTATATAATACCAAATCCAGAACATGAAACAAACTGTATAAGTTTTAGTATAACCCAATGGTAATAGCTTGCCCATTTATTCCTGATTTCGTCTAAACTTAGTGATTATAATTAATCGTGCTATATTGATTTATAATATGCTTAATTGGTAATTGCATACTTTTGATAAAACCGTGTAGTTATTCGCAAGTAAAAACAATGGTGTGGCCGCAGGCTCTAATCTCCTTAGCTTGATCGGTAGGCCTCAACTGTACACTGGTGAGTTACTGATAAATAAAGGTTGCAAGGATATAATTAATAATGATACCTGGTTAGTACTATGAATTTTAA
>JXSN01000095.1 GCA_001276605.1 Achromatium sp. WMS2 | reverse complement strand
CAGTTTCTAGCTCTAGCCATTGCCCGCGCTTATTGCGTAACAACAATGGGCTATCATGACCAGCACTGGCATAAGTGAGGTTACCAGTTTTAATCTCTAGTATGGCACATAACATGGTTACAAAATGACAATCGTCATTGTCATGACTTAATACGGCGTTGATTGCTTGTAATACACCAGATGGGGTGTGATTAATTAGTGCCATAGCTCGAACTAAGGTGATTACTCTAGCCATGGTAAGTGCAGCTGGGACACCTTTATCTGATACATCACCAATTACTACGCATAATTCGTTGGTATTTAATGGAAAAAAATCGTAAAAATCACCACCGACTTGCCTTGCTGGCTGTAACAATGCGCATAATTTATAGCCATGCTTTTTGGAATCGGTGACGTCAACCTTAGGTAGCATTGCGTGTTGTATTTGCCAGGCTATGGCTAATTCACTTTCGATGCGTTCTTTGGCTGCTGTGGTTTCCTTAAGTTTTTCTATGGTATTATAAAGCTGACTGGTACGCTCAGCAACCATACGTTCTAATTCACGATTTTGATCGTACAGGGCTAATTGCGTACGTACTCTTAACTCCACAATAGGGGGACTAATTGGTTTGGTGATATAATCTACCGCTCCCAATTCTAATCCCATACGTTCATCTTCGACTTTGACTTTGGCAGTAACAAATATTATAGGAATTTCCGCAGTTTCTGGATCGGACTTCAGTTGTCTGCATACTTCGTAGCCGTCCATATTGGGCATAATTACATCAAGTAAAATCATGTCAGGTTTAGGATTTCCACGTGCGATACGTAGTGCTCGCTCACCATTCACGGCAGCTTTTACTCGATAATCTTTGCTGAGAATGCCACCTAAGACGTCGAGATTGTCAGGGGTATCATCCACTATTAGTATCAGCGGTTTAGGGATAGCATCTGACATTTATTGTTTTTCCATATTACAGTATTTTTGCATAATTATCATTAAAAACACAAAAATACTTGTGTATGATTGGTGTAATACATTAGTAAACGTTTGATTTATATTTTTTTAATGACAACTACAGTCTCTGATGTTGTATTTTGTTTTATCAAACCCGCATGCTATTCTAACATGGTTTAGCTGTTGTTAATATTGCTTGTTGCAGTTCTTGTATCAGTGTTGATGCGGCCTCGAAATCATAGTCATGAATTAAATTTATCAAACGTTGTCCAATCGATGCTAAATGGTCACCCATCAGTAATGGTAATAGTTCCTCAGCAACTTCTATAGCTTTAATATCATCTTCGGCAACTAATTTTTGTAATTTATCCAGTAGCGATTGTAGCAATTGGGGATCGGTATTACTGGAATTGCTAGATGCGGTGGTATCCGGCGGGGGAACAGTAAGTTTGGTATCTGAGGTTAGTTGTTGTGTTAATGATTCCAAGCTTTCTAATGCTGCTTCGAAATCGTAGGCTTCAACTTGCGAAATTATAGCGGAAACATGGATTGCCATGGTGGTATTAGCGACCAAAGTACTAAGTTTGGTTGCAATTTTTAAGGCTCCAATATCGTCCTCTGCTAAAAGGGCAGTAAGCTGGTCTATGCTATGCTGTAATTCGTTTAAATCCAATTTATTACTGACTGGAAGCGTTTGCTCGATTGGCTTAGGTGTAAATAGTTGTTCTAGTCCACCAAGTACTATGGATAATTCTGATACTACTGCGTTTAATTTCTTTTCGATGGCTGGAAAAGAGGCTAGTTGGATGCAGCTTTCCTCCAGTATTGCCGCTTGATTTTGTAACTTGATGGCACCTAGATTGCCAGCCACTCCCTTCAATGTATGCACCAGACGTCTGGCGGTTTCTCGGTTACCTCCGGTAAATTCTTGCTGAAAATTCTGGGGAAAATTTTGTTGACCATCCTTGAATTTACCAAGCAAACGTCTATATAATTTGATATTACCCTCCACTGTTGCTAGTCCAACACTGGTATCAATTCCGGGTAATTGTACTGGAATATCCTCGGGTACTGTGCTTGCGATTTGAGTTGATTGATAGGCAATGGTATCTGGTTGAGATGTATTTTTTAAAATCTTAGGCGTAATCCACTTGGCCATAGTTATAAACATTTCTCTAACGTCTATTGGCTTGCCGATGTGGTCATTCATGCCTGCTATCGTTGCCTTCTCGGAATCTCCACTCATAACATTGGCAGTCATGGCAATTATTGGCAGTTTTCGCAACTGTTTTTGACTACGGATAGCTCGAGTAGCTGTGTATCCATCCATGATGGGCATTTGCACATCCATTAATACTCCATCAAAAGCCTCGCGTTGCAAGTAATCCAGGGCCTCTTGACCG
The DNA here is from genome assembly GCA_001276605.1 of Achromatium sp. WMS2. GTDB lineage: Bacteria > Pseudomonadota > Gammaproteobacteria > Chromatiales > Chromatiaceae > WMS2. The sequence goes on along the minus strand of JXSN01000095.1, from coordinate 5,727 downwards.
TTTTCAGCCACCTTGGCTACAATTCCACGACTGGCCATGAGTTCTAGAGCTAATTCCTGATTAATTTCATTGTCTTCTACCAGAAGGATTTTGGCACCGCGCAGGTGTTCCGACGCTGTTTTTTCATCACCCTTTCGAGCATCTATTCGGTGTTTTATCACCTTTTTCATGCCCATAGCTATCATGATTGCGTCTAGTAAATTAGATGGTGACACAGGCTTAGTTAGGAAACCATCTAGATTTACATTGTTCGCAGCCTGCATGGCATCATCACGTCCGTAGGCTGTTACCATGATTATTAGTGGTTTTTCTTCTATTAACGGATTATTTCGTATTGCCTGCGCTATCTCAACACCTTCCATTTCTGGCATTTTCCAGTCTAAGAGCACAATTTGAAATGGATTATAATCAGATATAGCGGTTTCCAATTTTTGCATGGCATCTAAGCCGTTGCTGGTGGCGGTTACCGAAAATCCCATATCTGTAGCAATGTTTGCTATGATTTCACGTGCGGTGGCGTTATCATCCACAACTAGCAACCTTAAACCGTAAAGATCGCGGCTAATTCTCGGTAGTTCTTTATTTTGTTCTTCACCAATTTCAAACCAAGCGGTAAAATAAAATGTGCTTCCTGCCCCTGGAGTACTTTCTACACCAATATCTCCATCCATCATATCTACCAATTTTTTGGAAATAGCCAAGCCTAAACCAGTTCCCCCAAATTTACGTACTGTAGAGGCATCTGCTTGACTAAACGGTTGAAATAGACGCTGTATTTGCTCCTCAGTCATGCCAATGCCAGAGTCTTGAATTGCAAAGCGTAATTTGATGCAATTTGAGCCTAGGTCACGATCCTCTTCCGTTACTCTTACCACAACCTGGCCTTGAGCGGTAAATTTAACCGCGTTATTTCCTAAATTAATTAAAATTTGCCCTAAACGTAGAGGATCACCAATTAGATTGGTGGGTAAACTTGATGGAATGTTAAAATGCAGTTCTAATCCCTTTTCTTCGGCTTTGAGACCAACTAGATTTAACAAGTTATCAAACACATCAGCTAGCTGAAAATCAATTGCCTCCATAGATAATTTACCAGCATCTATTTTGGAAAAATCCAAAATATCATTGATGATACCAAGTAAAGCCTCAGCTGAACGCAACACCTTATTTATGTAATTACGTTGTTTAGGATCTAGTTCGGTATTCAAAATTAGGTGTGACATGCCTATAATAGCATTCATTGGCGTGCGAATTTCATGACTCATATTAGCTAAGAATTCACTTTTAGCCCTATTGGCAGCATCGGCTGCCTCCTTGGCTTCAGCCATCTTACTTTCCACTTCCTTGCGTTCAGTTATATCTAAAAGCCATTTGAGTACCCCAACCTTACCATTAAATTCTACTGGTAAGTAAGTCGCTAACATATCTCTTTGTGTGCCTAGGCGATCAAACATTTTTACTTCACAACTGTATACTTGACGCTTAGTACGCATTAAATCTCTGATATCATATCTAGTTTTAGGATCAACATAAAGATTCGGCGATACGTCGCCCTCATCAACTCCAAACATTTCACTAAATTTAGGGTTAGCAAAATGTACTGTATTCTCACTCGTAAAGGCTACCCCAATGGGGCTTTTATCCAAAATTATACGTAGGCGCAGGCGTTCTTCGTTTAAAATCAATTCCAGCTCTTTGGATGCGGTTATATCTTGTGCTACACCGTAGATGTCTGTTGGTTGGCCATGATAATCGGTAACAACATGTCCCATGGCATGAATCCAAATTATTCTGCCGTCTACTGGTCTTTTATAAGGGTATACCACATCATAAACAGGGGTGGATCCAGAGATTGCAGCTTGAAATTGCTTACGATTTTGATGGGCAGCTTGGGTATCTGCCGCTGCTATGTTTACAAACCATTCTTCTTCAATACGATAACGATAATCAGGAGGACGGGGCAGATCACCAAAGATAGCAGCTGTACGTTCTGATGAATTATACCATCCGGAGCTGTTAAGTGGGACGTGCCAATACCCGGATTTGGTTAAGTCTAAAGCTTGTTCCGAAAGAAAATTGCTATGATACAGCTGTTCTTCTAGTTCCTTTTGTTGGGTAATATCCATCTGAATCCCAACTATACGTGTTGGCAACCCATTGGCAGTACACTCCATTACTTTACCAATGCTTAAAATCCATTTATAATTTCCGGTTTTGGTAAGTAAGCGGTGTTCACTTTCATACACATCGGTATGACCCTGCACGTGCGTTTGGTACAAAGCCCAAGCGGATTGCTTATCATCCGGATGAATACGGCTTAACCACTCATTTATATTATTGGATATTTCAGTTTTAGCATAGCCAAGCATTTTAGCCCAGATATCATTAATGCTAAAAATACCCGTCTGTGGATAATAATCCCATAAACCCAAATTGGCAGCTGTCATAGCTAAATCAAGTTGTTCTTGTTGTTCACGTAAACTGTTTTCTAAGCGTTTACGTTCTGTCATATCTCGTAGCGATGCGGCTATGAGTAAGCCGGCATCGGTTTCTATGGGACTGATGTTGATTTCTACCGGTATCGCCCGCCCGTGTTTGGTATAAATTTTGGATATTTTGTCTGGTATAGAATTATTAATTTGTACAGTTGCCGAATTATCTGCTTTCAAATATTGATGGATTTCAATAGGCAATAGGATTTCTACCGATTGACCTAATAATTCTCTGCTGCTATATTGCACTAGTTTTTTAGCTTGCTTGTTTATCATCACCATAATGCCATTGTCGTCCGTAACTATTATAGGGTCAGGCGCTAGTTCCAGCAGCGACCTGAATTGTCTTTCCTTTCGTGCTAATCCCTCTTCAGCTTGTTTGCGCTTGGTAATATCTTGGGCTACGCCTACTATTCGTGCTGGAGAACCATCTTTTAATCTGGAAACCGTAGCACCTCGTGAGATGGTCCAAACTATTTTGCCATCTGCTCTTAATACCCGGCATTCTATCTCATAGTTATCTATTCGACCAGCTTTGTAGGCACGCCCAACTTGCATTACTTGCTCACGATCATCCGGGTGAATTCGATTAAACCAGCCTTCCCTAGTTGTTTGAAGAGTATTTTTAGGGTAACCAAATATTTCAGCGTAATTTTTGTCAAAGACGGTAATGCCGGTTGTTAAATTTACATCCCATAATCCCAAATCACCACCTCTAAAAGCCAAATTGAGCCGTTCCTCATTGTGTCTACCTTCGGTGACATCTATCAGGCTGATTAACATTCCAATTGCCGTTGGTATTTGACGCAACGCAATTGTCGAACCGTTAGGATTTGTCAACTCTAACCTAATAGAACGGTTAGCCAGCAAGCTTTCTAGCCTAGTTTGCACATATAATTGATAATCTATCAATCCGTAGTAGCCTTTATGTAACAAATACTCAATTACTGGTTTTATGGGACGTCCTACACCTACTAATTCTGGTGGTAATTGCAGCAATTCGACATAGCGATTATTTATTATTAAATAATTTAAGTCCTTATCTAATATACAAATTCCTTCTAACATATTAGATAAAGCCAGGTTTAGGTAGCTGGAAGTAGTTTGTAATTCCTGAAGTTGTGCGTCTATGGTTTGTTGCAATTTAATTTGAATGGCTTTGGCCTTTGCGCTTTTTAGGCTATTTATTGCTATAGTAATAATTAACACAATCAATACTATAAGAACCGACATAAGGTGATGATCAGAGTTGTGCTGTGATAGGGCATGATCTAGAGTAACCAATTGAGCCTGGGTATCAGTGCCAAATATTTTATCTATTGACCAGCAAAGGATAGCTATAATGTCAAGATAAGAATAGAATTCCCAATCCCTGAATAATGGCTCTTGATTATTTATTGGATTTGCCCAACCTAAACTAGGAAACAGCATTCCAAACAAATAGGCGCTTGGAACAATTAACCTCAGTTCCTGTCTGCTATTGAAGAGTTGTACAGGTTTAGATTTATGCATACCTCTTCCTGATTAGATATTGGGTAAAAATTTTCACAATTACCCATTATACTTGGATCTGATGTCTTGATTTGAGACTAGTGGTTTGGCAATCATTTAAAGAACCTTAATCTTCTAAAGTTTTTATTAACTTTTTTCAAACGTTAGAAAGTAGTCACAAAATCTTATATACAGAATGGGATATACTGCTGTGTTCACTAACCTATTGAAACTCCATAATCGGCCAAAAATTAAGAGTACCAGTACCCCATCTTTGAGATCACAAGTATCTAAGCGCAGGTTTTCGAGACGTGAATTTAACCTGTTACTGGCTTCTGGTGTTACCAGTACCCTGGTTACCGGCTGCTATCACAACAGGATTTTACAACGTAGTCAACTTATAATCGTACCAGAATCAATACTGTTAGCATTATCCGGTGACAGCTGGCGCCAAATAACTAGGCAAATACCAGTATCGCGCAATTATTCCTACAATAGATTGGTTAACAGAGTTGGCACTCGTATTGCTGACTCATCTGGGCAAAGTAACGTTAACTGGGAATTTATGGTTTTGGACCATCGGACCCCCAATGCTTTCGTCTTGCCTGGTGGCAAAGTAGCATTTCATAGTGGTATTTTACCTTTAATGCAAAATGAGGCACAGGTAGCCGCGGTAATGGGACACGAGGTAGGACATGTTGCTGGACGCCATGCTCAGGAGCGATTGAGCCAACAATTGGCCATCAATGGGTTAATTATGCTAGCCTCTTATCTAGCTAGCGGTCAAATGGATCAAGACATGCACCGCATGGTTTTTGCCGCTTTAGGAGCAGGTGTAACCTATGGTTTGTTATTGCCATACTCACGACAACATGAGTACGAAGCTGACAAGTTAGGCTTACATTATATGGCAAATTCTGGTTACGATCCCAGGGATGCGGGTAATTTTTGGCGTAATATGATGCGCTATAGTGCTAATCGTCAGCGGCCTTTAGAATTTTTATCTACGCACCCATCGGACGCTAATCGTTTAGCTGCTATCAATAAGGAAGTTACAGGATTATTACCTACTTATGAACGTAACTATCAGAATAGCAATTGGTAATCATATTAAAAATAGTTGAATAACACATAAAGCTTAGCCTAGTGATGCTAAAATCGAATACCTTACCCACAGCAAATATTTACTCAAGTCCGACCAATATAGATGTTGGATTACTCTGTAGTAAGCTAACTCAATTTGTTTCCAGTCTTCTTGTACCAACATCATGTGGTCTAATATGATAAATATTAAGATTACAATTGGCATTGATTAACCAAATAGTATAATTATAATTTATCTTAAGGCCTGCACATGCTGTTAAGTCTTAGCTCAAGTTTGACTTAATAGCAAGGGCGGGGTGTTTTTCTTTTTTACCTATTTAGGATGGCAGGATAAATGATGGATACTCTGAGTAACGAGTTAAACCTTCTAGCATCCCTGTTAAATGCCCCAGATTTATGCACTAAAGAAGCAGTGTTAGAGCTGGCGGAACATTACCCTTGGTTGAAGCCAGCAACTGAGGAATTAGAAAAATTACCAGTTGACGTCTGGCAAGCTGAGCATAAGCGTTTATTTCTTGATTGTGCCTTTGCCCTACAACCTTGTGATTTTAAACAATTGAACACGCGCCCAAATGGCCCCCCGCTTAAAACCTTACCACAACTATACAAAGCTATGGGAGTCGGAGTTTGCTTTAAGTAT
>JXSN01000094.1 GCA_001276605.1 Achromatium sp. WMS2 | reverse complement strand
CACCATACGTACCAAATCCACACCAATTGTGACCGGAGCAGTTGGCCTCAAGGCACTAGAGGTTGCACTACAGATCAAAGCTAACATCGTTAGCAATTAGTTTTAGTGCATTAATCTGCATCAGTTCGCAAGCGCACCTCGGCCTCATGGTAGCAGGTGCTGTTGTGACCTTTCTAAAAACAAGGAGTTACGTTCTTAAATTAAAAATTAATTGACTACGCACGCCAATCTTGATTTGTCCTTTAGATACCCACCGCCACCATAAATTGCCTGCCATGAGGCACGTTAATACCACAAATAATAACGCAGCACATTGGCATACTACCTATTAAAACAGAGACCTTTATATACTATGTCTAAACCCATTCCTATTGAGCTAAACCTACACCGCTATTCTAAAGTATTGGAGGTAAAATACCCTGACGAAGTTTCTTTCAATCTTCCGTGTGAATATCTAAGAGTATTCTCACCCTCAGCCGAAGTGCAGGGCCATGGCCCCGGGCAACAGGTGTTGCAGGTTGGCAAGGAAGACGTCAATATTGAAAAAATAGAACTTATTGGCAATTACGCCATATGCCTACACTTCGATGACGGTCATAACTCGGGGATATATTCCTGGGATTACATATACAACCTCAGCCAGAACCATCAACAAAACTGGCAAGAATATCTGGAAGAACTAGCCCAAGCCGGATATAGTCGCAAACAACTACCCTCCTAATAACACTGGATAATTCCAGTTTAACTGCCCCCCTCCTTAACGCCTGGTAATCACACCGCAAGCAGCATTAACCAAGATACGCAACAACAATTACCAGGCTAGCAATATCCCCAACGGTTGAGCATACTCAACGTAGGTAATATGTGTATAAATATTTCTTATACCTAAGCCCAACCAGAATTACGCTGTGGACACCCACCTTGCCTAAGAATTGTTTATTAGTTCAAAGTGTTATTCTAATATTTACAAAACCAGAATCAATACTAAGGATAGTAATAAACAAATAACAAATTCACTTTGGCCATAAAAACATTTGCAGTAGCGCAAACAAACTTGCTATAATTCAAACCATGCATAAAAGATTAACCCCGAGGTATCCACAATGGATGATACTCTGCAGCGTCTGTTAGACACGGAGCTGCGTGCCGAAAAGATTGCTAAACAATCCGAAGCAGAGCTAGATCGCATCATAAAGGAAGCGATGGCGTCGGCTCAGGCGGATGCTGAACGTTTCGAGACCAATATACCTGCACTTTACGCCTCATTTGTTGAGAAAGCCGAGGTTCGGGCAGAACAGGCTATTGCCGATATGAAGCGCCGCTATGACGAGCGTCATGTACAATTACGGGCCCGCGCTGAGCAGGCCGAGATCGGAGTATTGGAAGCCGCATTTAGCTTTATAATTGATTCAACGTCAGATAGCGGTAAAACAAGGAGTTAATTACTGGTCATGGATATTCTTGGTGGTGATGCCTACCTAAACACTCGAGTTTCCTTGTTCGCAAGCCGGTTATTTACACCCGAGCAAGTTGAACAGCTCCCAAAACTTGAGGCAGCCGAGATTACCAGACGCTACGGGCTAGGTTCCATTCAAGAACAATCCCAAGGGTTGCCGATAGCAGCCTGGTTGCGCTCGGTAGATAGCGCCCTGCTCAAAGTCTTGCTTGACGATTTCGTCATCCTGATTCGGCCTATGGATGAAAATGCCCAGGCGTTTGTAACCCAATGGGTACGTAAATTTGAATTGTTTAACCTAAAAGCCCTGATTCGTGGCAAATTGAGTGGATTGTCAGATTCAGAGATCCAGGGCAATTTGTACGATCTACCATCTTTCTTGGCGCTACCCTACCAATCGTTGCTGCGCAGTGAAAGTGTGTTGGAAATGCTACGCCAGCTGGAACGTGGTGGGCATCAAGACATAGCCGGTCAAGCACGCCAGGTTTACGAAGAACATGGCGAGCCATTCCTACTTGAAGCCGCCATAGATCAACGTTACTTTACCACCTTGGTGCACTTGCTAGATCGCCTAGATTCATCTGATTACGGTGAATCTAAGCAAATTGTTGGACTGCAAATTGACCGTGTAAATCTGGTCCTCATGTTACGCTATAGATTTGCTTACCAATTATCTGCTAGTGAAATTTATTACCATTTGGGATCATCACCCAGGTATTTAACCAAAAATCAGATTTTAATTCTTTTAAATCAAGCAGATTTAGAGTCCACAATTAGAGCTTTACCGCCGTCTTTGTCCCGCGTTTTAGAGGGCGCCGAAGATGTTGCTGAAGTTGAAAGACGCATGTATGTAATGATGGCACGTGAATTGCGTAAAATTATTGCTTATGGCTCGTCCGGGGTAGCCCGCGCTTTGGCTTATCTGATATTGCGTGAATTGGATTTAAAACGCATCTTTACGGCCATACAAGGACAATTACTGGGACTTGAGGGTGCGGTGTTGAATCTTGCTCTTGGAATTCAACCCAGTACAGCGATACTTAGGAGTTAACTGTGCCATCTGCTTTGTCACGAGGCCGAATATAGTGTTTCACATTCCCATCAAGATGAAGCATGTCTTAGTCCAGGCCCTAACGGACGACCTGCCTAAGATATCGTTAGCCTTAGCAGAAGTTGGGGTGTTTGATCCCGACGTGCGTTCAGTAGGAAAGGATCACTTTCCTACTGTGCCCGGCGATCACTATCGCGAGCTGTTTAAGCAAGCCCAGTCCCGCATGGATAAAATTAGCCGTCTCCTACCCATGCCGGAAAAACCACAACTCAGTTCCGTGCGCGTGGTGGATGAAACGGAACTAGAACGCTTAAACGCCTGGTTGGGGGATATTTGGGCCACAGCCTCATCCTACGAAGAACGATTTCGTAGGTTGTCCGAATCGGAACGGGTTATAAACCTACGAGAGGATACCCTAGAAAATTTTGCCAACCTCAGAGTGGACCTAGGTCTACTGCACAGCGATAGTCGCTTCCTGAGCCTGTTTGTGGGAACTGTACCATCAGCAAATGCTCAACAATTGGAGGAAGCACTAGGGCTAGCAGGGCATATGATGTATGCCTTTCGAGAAGGCACCGGTACCACCAGCGTGATCATAGTCGGCCAGCGCAACGAACAGCAGCTCGATGAGCTAAACTCGGTACTGCAGGCTGCATCCTTTCAGCCATTGGTTATTCCACAAGATTTGCGCAGTCAACCGCAAAAAATTAGAGAGGAAATTCAATCACAGCGTACCAAACTGACTGAGGAGCGCCAGCAAGCTCAATCCCAACTGGAAAATTGGGCTGCCTCTTTACAGCGTGAATTGGTTGATGCTCAACGTACCCTAATACTTGCCGAACCTTTTGTGCTCATGGATACTTCCATGCGCAGTGCTGGTAGTTTAGGGACGGTGACCGGTTGGGTTCCAGCACGTTCTGTTAAAAAGCTGGAAGCTAATATTACTCAAAAAGTATCCAATCCGTTTTTATTTACTGTCCGTGATCCGACTAGGGAAGAAGTATCGTTTGTTCCAAGCTTAATGCAACCAAATGCCGCTTTAGCACCATACCAAGATGTCATAAAACAATATGGGGTGCCTAGGTACGGTGAAGTCGATCCGAGTTGGTTATTTGCTGTAACCTTTGTGTTCATGTTCGGAGCCATGTTTGGAGATGTGGGCCAAGGTGGTGTGATAACAGCCCTTGCATTGCTTTTCAGAAAGTCCCTGGGCCATTTTGTAAAACTAGCGGTACCTATGGGTATGAGCTCCATATTCTTTGGCTTCATGTACGGCAGTGTGTTTGGGTATGAAGATGTATTGATACACCACATTTGGGTATCACCATTGCACCATCCGGAGTACATGCTGGTTGTAGGGGTGTTTTGGGGAGTATCATTTATTACCATGGCTAGTGCTTTATCCGTGTACAATCATTTCATTGCTAATGAACCGATGGAAGCAGTGTTAGGACACCACGGAATTATGAGCATTGTATTGTATCTTTCCGTTATGTGGGGGTTAGTACAAGTAGCTATGGGTGGCGGATTTGGCTGGATACCGACAATATTCACCGTATTGTCAATCTCCGCAATATCAGCCCACGCTTGGCACGAAATGCACGATTCTCCGATCATCGAAAGAGTTATGGTAGTGGCTATTGGTGCCATGGAGATTTTCATGGGCTATATATCAAACACCCTATCTTTCTTGCGTGTTGCTGCGTTTAGCGTCAACCATTCCGCGCTAGCATTAGCGGTGTTTGCCATAGCAAACTCACTAGATACCACAGGCCACTGGATTTCCATAGTGTTGGGTAACATATTCATAATGGTATTGGAGGGTTCGATTGTAGGAATCCAAACCCTGCGCCTTGAGTACTACGAAGGATTTTCCCGCTACTATAGTGGGGATGGCCGCGAATATGAACCCATAACCCTGAACATCAAAGCTTCAGATGATGCCACGATGGAGTCAGCTGCTACGCTTAAAGCATAGTTTATTGTAAACAGTTGTTTGCCTGTTGTAACTTTTAAGTTTTTTTAGTGTTTAATCCGTTGTTAGTTTTGAAATTGCTTGATTTTTAATGTTGTACTTTATAAGGAAAGAGGTGTTTTATGTATATGCCGGTGATTTTTGCCACATCGTTAGTTGCGGCAAGCCTCATTGCCTTCGGTTTGGCAATGGAACTTAGCCCGAGTTTCCGCAACGGTAGCTACCAAAGATGGATGCAACCGACCTTGGTAAGCAACGTGGTCCTCTTCATGATTGGTATGGTTGCCTTAATCGTACTAGGCAGTCAGGAGGTATTGGCTACGGCCGCTGAAGCCCCCACGCCAGATCTCATGCATACTCAAGCTTCTGTCGGCCTGGGTCTGGAACTGATAGCCATTGGTATTCCTACCTTGGGATCGATATTAGCAGCCGGCGTTGCCGTATCTAGAATTGGTGCCGCTGGTTTAGCAGTAGTAGCTGAAAAGCCCGAAATCTTCGGTCGTACTTTGATCTACTTAGGTCTAGCTGAAGGTTTGGCTATTTACGGCCTAGTATTAAGTATCTTGATGATGGGCAAGCTCTAAGTAATCGCTGGATTGCGAGGTAACTGGTTCGTAATATACTGTAAACTTCGCAATCCTACTTTTAGAGCGCACATCTGTATGACACATACACCTGAACAGAATACCGGTACCCGCATGATTTTTATGGGGGATGCCCAGTTGGCGCACGGTTTTCGCTTAATAGGTTTCGAAACTTGGGCTGATCCTAGCTTGGACGAAGTGGAAAAATTAGCCAAAGATCTCATCGTGCGCCGCCAGAATGCCTTTTTAGTCATTGATCGCCCAATTGCTGACGCCAATTTACCCTCAATACAAAAGATACGCAAGGAAGGTGGGCACATAGTAGTAACCCCAGTGCCACCCCTTAATAAACCAGATAGTTTCCATCTGCGGATTGACGATCGCTTGCAGACCATCTTCGCAGCGACGAGATCCCAGTCTAATTCATAGGTTTGACCATGAACCGAGTAGAAGATCTCGAAGCCGCTATTTTAAACCGCGCTGAGAAGCTGGCATCCGAATACAAGGAGCGTGCCGAGCGCAGGCGCGCCACCATTATTAAGGAAGCAGGCGATAAGCTGAGACTGCGTGAAGAACACGAAGTTATGATGGCCAAAGCCCAAGCCGATTTGATATATCTGCGCAAAGTTCAAGCCAGCGAACTCAAAATGAAAGCCCATATGGATCACCTACGTTGGGGCTTAGTTCAGGATATCGAACACCGCATGGAAGATCGGATGCGGGCCTTTGTAGAGCAGGAAGATTCTTACCTCCAAACCCTCAAGTCCTATCTGGAACAGGGCGCTAAGGTTATAGAAAGCAATGATTTAATTGCCGAGGTTAATCAAACTGACCTTAATCGCTTAACCGCCATCTGGAATGATTTTGCCACTGAAGCCGCACCCGGCAAAAACGTAGCACTATCACCCAACCCAGTAAACACCATAGGTGGAATCCTAATCCGCAGCCAGGACGGACGTATTCGCTTGGACAATACCTTCGAAGGACGTCGTGAACGCCTGCGTTCCCGCCTCCACCAAATCATCGTAGAACGCCTGATACCGGCCGCAATGGACGGCAGCGGAATGTCGTTGTAGGCCCTCAAGGATCCGTACCCATGCGTATTTCACATTTATCAGTTTACATTCCGCAACTAATCCGTGAGCCATTGGCATGACCGAAACCACAACCATCGGCACTATTCTGGATATTAACGGCCCTATCGTAACCATAAACATGCCCGGCGTCCACAGCGGCGCCCAGGTTCGTATTGGTAATGTTGGCCTCTACGGCGAAGTAATCGCTCTACAGGGCGACAACGCTGTAGTGCAGGCTTACGAATCCACGGACGGCATCTGCCCTGGAGAACCCGCCGAAGATCTAGGATGGCCATTATCAGTAGAACTTGGCCCTGGCCTCATGGGCCAAATTTTTGACGGCGTACAGCGTCCCCTAGAAAATATTTTTGCCCAAGCTGGCGACCGCATCCCCTTAGGACTTAACATCGTAGCCCTGGATCGTGACAAAGCCTGGCCATTCATACCTAGCGAAGCCCGCGAACCCGGAAAAGAAATTGGCCCCGGCATCGTACTTGGTACCGTGCAGGAAACCCAAACCGTAGTACATAAAGTCATGGTTCCACCCGGCATCAGCGGTGAACTGCTAGAAATAGCACCTAAAGGTGACTATAAACTAGATGATTGCATTGCCCGCGTAAAAGCTAAAAACGGCGAAGTACACAAGCTCAAGCTTTATCATCGTTGGTCAGTACGGCGGCCCCGCCCCTTCCAAAATCGTGACGATGGTGTAGCACCGCTTATCACCGGACAACGGGTTTTAGATACATTTTTTCCCATACTCAAAGGCGGTAAATCCGCAGTACCGGGCCCATTCGGTGCTGGTAAAACTGTAGTTCAACAGCAAATTGCCCGCTGGGCCAATGCCGACATCGTAATCTACGTAGGTTGTGGTGAACGGGGTAACGAACTAGTAGATGTGTTGGAAACCTTCCCAGAAATGACCGATCCATACACTGGACGGCGCTTAATGGAACGGACACTTTTAGTAGCCAACACCTCAAACATGCCAGTGGTAGCTCGTGAAGCCTCAGTTTACGTCGGAATGACCATGGCCGAATATTATCGGGATATGGGCTACGACGTAGTAATGCTAGCAGATTCAACCAGCCGCTGGGCCGAAGCCCTACGTGAGGTATCAGGGCGTCTCGGACAAATGCCAGTGGAAGAAGGTTATCCAGCTTACCTAGCCTCAAGACTGGCTGCTATTTACGAACGTGCCGGCCGTGTCAACACCTACAATGGCGATAAAGGTTCTGTAACCCTAATTGGTGCTGTATCACCCCCAGGCGGTGACTTCTCAGAACCAGTTACCAGCCACACTAAGGACATCATTGATACCTTTTGGGCTTTATCCAAAGAACTAGCTGATGCTCGCCACTATCCCTCTGTAGACTGGGTCGGCAGCTTTTCTGGACATGTGGATACCGCATCTATTTGGTGGGCCCAAGACATCAGTGCGGCTTGGAAAAGCCGACGTGCTGAGGCCCTAGGACTGTTAGCACGTGATGCTGAATTATCCCGTATCGTAAACCTGGTCGGTCCAGAAGCCCTGTCTAGCACTCAACGCTGGGTATTGGAAGGCGCTGCCCTAATCAAGGAAGGCGTGTTGCAGCAAAGCGCTATGGATGAAATAGACACTTTCTGTTCACCAGCTAAGCAATTTGAACTTTTGGACCTTATACTTAGTGTCTACGATAAAGGCGCTGAAATGGTAGGGTTAGGCGTACCAATTCAAGAGTTGCAGGAATTACCCCTAATAGGACAGGCCCGGCGCCTTAAATCCTCCTACAGTAGCGATCAAATGGACAGATTTAAGGATTTTCGTAAAGAAATTGATCGAGTATTCAATGGCATTCGTCTGGAATACGCCAAACAGGGGGAAAGCGCCTAAATGAGTGCGAAAGAGTATCGTACTGCCGCCTCAGCACGGGGCGGACTGCTAGTAGTCAAGGACGTACCAGGCGTTGCCTTCGGCGATCGGGTACAAATCCGCGATGGTGCAGGACACAAACGCAACGGTCAAGTAATCCGCTGTTCCAATGCTGAGGTGCTAATCCAGGTTTACGATACGGGATAATTCAGCATCACGGGCTAACAGTCCTAGGGCCTCAGCACGTCGGCTTTTCCAAGCCGCACTGATGTCTTGGGCCCACCAAATAGATGCGGTATCCACATGTCCAGAAAAGCTGCCGACCCAGTCTACAGAGGGATAGTGGCGAGCATCAGCTAGTTCTTT
>JXSN01000093.1 GCA_001276605.1 Achromatium sp. WMS2 | reverse complement strand
TTGTTGTCTAGGTTATTGGTATTGGGGGTAAATCTGAAATTTATTGAGATGCGTAAGGCGTCAGTAGTTAATTTACTGTACTGTTCTGGAACTGAGGTGTCGTGAACTACCCGCTGTAATTCGGGCTGGAGGTTAATAAAACCACTTTGTTCAGCCAGGTTTTGACCAATGTCAGATAAGGCAAATTTCATAAATTCTTGAGCGGCGATTGTGGCTTTGATGGGACTGTATAGGAATAGTCGCCTGGATAGTGCATAGTCTTCGGTGGCTATGGTAAAGCGTGTAGGCAGGATAGCAGGACCGCCGTCGGCTACGGCTAGTGCTTTGTTGCTACCAATAGCTGGTAAGGCTACGAAGCCAATTGCCGCGGGGTCGAGTGCTACTTGACTGGATAGGGTGTCGTTAGATTCGTATAAACTAGCTCCCAAGGTTATAGGTGTTTTTCCCATTACTAAATGTGCAAAGGTATCAAATGTACCAGATTTATCATCTCTGGAATGTACATTGATGGTACCTGGGGTTCCGCCTACATCACGCCAATTTCTTATATCACCGGCAAAAATAGAGGCTATTTGAGCTTTGGTTAAGGAATTTATAGGGTTATTAGGATGTACTATAACCGCTACCCCATCTAATGCTACGACGTATTCGCAGGCAAGACTGCTAAGATCGCCGAAGTTTTGTAGTTGTTGTAATTCTTGATTTTTTATTGGGCGGGACGCTGCTCCAATATCCGTAGTTCCAGTACCAATGTCAGTAAATGCGGTACCTGATCCATGGGCCTGAATGTCGATTAAAAATGTTTGATCTGCATTGTAGCCATAAATTTTGTATTCATTTTCGGCTGCGCCTGGTAGGCGTTGTACTGATATACTGCCCAGGGTTTTTAAGTAGGCTTCGGCTAAGGCTGGGGTGAAATGTGCGCCTAAGGTGTTAGAGCCATGAATCCGTAGCATAGGCTTTAGGTCCTTTGGCATCACAATTGGTAAATTAGCAGCGTTATTTTTGGTAGCTTCAGCTACTGATAGATGTAAATTACCAAATAGCATGGGGGCTAGCTGTGGCAGTCCTATAACTATTAGAGCTACGCCAGCGACTAGTGCGGTTAGACTGATGGTCCATATTTTATGCGTACTGGTTGTACCTGAACCATTTTTGTACTTAGGTAATTCAGAATTGGTTATACGTTCGGCTTCAGCAACGGTCAGGCGTTCGTGCTTGATGTAAGTCTGGTAGAGGTAAAGTCGATCACGTTCCGAAAGTATCCCGTTCAGGGCTAGATTGGCAATGCTAAGTTTAAACTCTTCGCGCCAGGATAAGGGTTTTAACTTGTTAGCACTACGCCACAGTCGTTCCAAATTTTCTGCCGTGGACCATGGAATATTGCGGGCAATACAGTATTCATCTAAATCGTACCTTTGCACCGATGTTATCTCAGTGGTTTGGGTTAGGATGGTGCCCAGCATATCCAGATAACCCTGTTGCTTGATGGCATCCGATACTTGAGGTAATTGTTTGGTTGTGGATAACAAGTCAGTTAGGGAGAAAGTGGAGGTTAGGTTAACGGTATTGGGGGCCAACTCGGGCAAGTTGGTTTCTAGGTCCTCGATAGCTTTTTGTACGTCGGTATCGTGCAAATGCCGCGCTGCTTTGATGGCAGCAGCTAGTTGGTTAGGGGTGCGACTGAGTTCGGAATAGGACAGTTGAGTGCCAGTTGCTTTCTTATGGGCTACAATAAAATTCCAGATTAATTGTGGTTTTTTGAATACGGTCATAGTAGATTCGCCAGTTTATGGATAACTAGTACCAATTCTAAATGCAGGGTGTGAATATTTGATTACCAATAATGTGGTGCCATTTTTAGGTGACGTTTATGGTCCTAATGGCGAGGGGGGGAGCTATGAACGAAATGAGCGGCGTTGCTGCTGCATTATTGGAGATATTGTGCTACAATCACTGCGGGATGCGCTGATGCTGTTCCCGCTACGCTGTTTAAAAATTTACGAAATTAAATACATAGTAAGTTATGACAAATGCACTGACAACATTCATGATGGCGCCTACCCCCATAAAGTGCCATATGGATATACCGCGTACACTACCAAAGGCGAGGGCATTCACCGGAGTGGCGATTGGGGTCATAAAGGTACAGGTGCAGGTTAGGGTAATAATGAGCAGTGTTTTGATTGGGGATATGCAGATAGTTTGCGAAATAGGGAGCATGACTACAAACATAGCGAGCTGTACCATGGTATTACTTAATAACTCGGTGGCAAAAATAGTTATGAGAGCTATTATCAGTAATAACGTAAATGGAATAGTTTTTTGGGGAATTAGCGCTGCTGCTTGGTTGGATAACCACTCTTCTGCTCCCATGGCGTATAAAATTCCACCTAATACTATTACTAAGGCGATCAAGGTAAAGCCGGATACTGGTAAATCGCTATAAGTGTCAGTAATATTGATTATTGGCCCGTGCTTACCTTTATAAATAAATACATACCAGATAATGCTGATGCAAACTAGTATGGTAATTATGAATATGGTCCATTGATCAGTAGGCAGTGTTACCATTAGGAAGGATAGTATGGTAGCAGTTAGAATATAAAATACCGCAACACCGAGGGCCTGGATTTGTAACGGATGCTCTGTTTCCTTAGGTGAAAATGGCATACACACGGTTTCGGCATTGGTATGCCAAGCGTTAAATCTTAGACATAGGATAGCCCAACTGACCATAGAGAGCAGAAATACCAGCGGGACGCCAAATAATAACCAGCTAAAAAACGTAATGTTTTCTACTCCTGGTATTTGTTTAGCCTTAAGATATCCCACAAACAACATGTTGGCAGGAGTGCCAGTAATTGATCCTATCCCACCAATATTGGCACCATAAAGGACAGCCAGGGTTAATATGGTAGGAATTCTAGAATCGCGATTTTTAAAAGCCCGACTTAACAGATCCAATACCGGCAATAGGGTTAACATGGTAATGGCGTTGGGGATTAGTATGGAGACAATAGATGCTGTGGCAGTTAAATAAAACAGAGTTATACTCAGGGAATTATGGCTACGTCCCATCATTAGACTGACTAATTTTTGTGGTAATCGGGTTTTGATCATAACCCTGGATATTAAAAAGCCGTTTATAAACAATAATACAATTTGGAGTTGTTCCATATAATTACTAAATAATTACTAAATTAAGTGATGAATTGTTGCAAGCATTGCAGTGATTTGTCAAAAATAACAGTTAAAATAAGCTAGTGGATAACTCTTGTATAGCCTTAAGCATCTCAAGATCATCAGTTACCGCTTGGGCTATAGCAGTTTGGCAGGCGGGTACAGGATCAATATGGCTATGTATAAGTTTGGCAGCATGCACCAGCAAGCGCGTGGAAGCTCCCTCCTCTAATCCATCGCCCTTAAGATTACGCGTCATATGCGCAAATTTTACAAGTTTAGCCGCAATATTGCCATCTACTCCAGACTCTTTGGCAATGATGCGTGCCTCTAGTTCTGCATTAGGATAATCAAAATCCAGGGCCACAAAGCGTTGCCTGGTGGACTGCTTAAGATCTTTTAATACTGACTGATATCCAGGGTTATAGGATACAGTTAGACAAAAATTGTCGTGGGCAGTCAATATTTGGCCTATTTTTTCCATTGGTAAAATACGACGATCATCAGCTAGAGGGTGAATTACTACCATGGTGTCTTTACGGGCCTCCACGATCTCATCAAGATAGCATATGGCTCCAGCCCGAACTGCACGTGTGATGGGACCATCTACCCAGATAGTTTCACCACCCTTTATTAAATAACGTCCCACTAAATCTGAGGCAGTAAGATCATCATGACAAGAAACGGTAATCAATGGCCGTCGTAAGCGCCAAGCCATATATTCCATAAACCTAGTTTTACCACAACCAGTAGGTCCTTTGAGCAGTATGGGCAAATGATTCTGATAAGCCGCTTCAAAAATAGTTACTTCGTGATTTACTGCCTCGTAGTAAGGTTCTTGAGTAATAAAATGGGTTTCTGGAGCAAAAACATGGTTAGTCATTCTGATACCAGTACAACTCGTTACACTTCAGTAACGAGTTCTTGAAGTGGTTAGAGATTTGAAACCTGTATGGAACCATAACCGGGGATAAACTATGGCTATAATTCCACAGCAGAGGAAATTAGTGATGGCCACCTCCCCCTAAGCTTTTACGGTACTGTATGTACAATACGGCTAGACCTAAAATCCAAAAGTTTAGCGAATACAGGGTCCAAAATACGGTACAAACTAGGTAAACGGTAAACCATCCAGTCCACAGGGCAATACCGGCACTGGCTAGTAAGGCACGCACCGCATCCGAGCGTTCCCAAAAACGCATACTAAAGACCACTAATAACAATGGTAATATTACTACGATCAAAACGGCTAGCAATCCCTCGTTGCTTGGAACATCTCCCAACAGCCGCAGTACTGAAAAGGAATCGTAAACAAAAACATTAGCCCGATCCATGAGAAATTCATATAATGTGATATTCCAAGGACCGTTTACTAAAAAAATGCGTTCCAGGTTAAAATAGCTACTATCTAACTGTAGACGCATCAACAACAGTCCGGCTAATATTCCCTGGGTATGTGCTAAGGTTCTTAGGATAGGAACCTGAAAAAATTCTTGCTGCACCACCTTATACAGCAACATATTGCCAATATGGCTTACGATAAATGGTATAGTAATTACGATTGCCGCATTGAAGGCCGTTGAAAATATTTCAAACATTTCCGTATCTAATAGAAGTTAGTGAATATGTGATACGGCTATTATATTATAAAAAAAATTACTGCCCCAAAGTGCAGGAATGTTATTTTTTATCATTGATTTATGCCATATCGGTTATATTTATTGCTACAACATCAAATAGGATAGCATTAACCTATTAGGACTAGAAAATCCGATTTTACTACGTTAATACCCAATAAAACATAAGTTAACATGGGTAATGTTTCCAGCCTAGGTGGCCATACGCTGCCAAAAATAATCCTAATCCAGAACAGATGCATCCAAAAGTGTGAAACCAATTCCAAAAAAAAATTACAAGAAAAGGATAAGCTTAGTTTGAGCTAACACCAAACTCTTACCCCAATTAATTAAGTAATATACTAAGCATCGATTTTATTGCTTATGACCTTCTAAGTATACAAGCATCTGCACAATGACACGCATATTTATGCAGGTTTATGCTGATACCAGTACCAGCAAACAGTAAAAACAGGAGACTTAACCCTTGCTGATCCACCACATAAAACCTGGAGTAATTGCCTAGGCTGTTTTAAATCAATTAATGTTAAGTGCAAAAAAGAAAAGGTTTATTTGAACATCCCCCTAAGCCCCGGTTACATTAGCTTCGATCTACTGAAAAGACCAAAGCAAAAAATTATTAAAATTGGGAGCTATTTGATTGCATGGCCCTCGCGTGTGGAGCTGGTCATCCCTAAAGTTGTATCTAGAAAATGTAGGAGCTTCACTGATGGTAAAATTATGGGACTGGCTATGGCCACCAAAGTTAGATTGTAACGTCCAAACTGCCAGCCTCATTGGACCTAGGACCGAAAATCAAGATAATTACCTAGTTATAACCAACGTAGACGGAGTAGCTATCGCACAATGGTTAGAAAATGGCAAACCTAAAGGCCAGCCTTGTCCCAAATGGCCAGCGCGGTGGCAACGCCTAGCGGTTATGGATGGCATGGGAGGCCATAAAAATGGGCGCGAAATAGCCGAAGCGGCAGCGCGGGCTTTGAGCACGTTACCACCTTGTACAACCTCCGCCAAGCAGCATGAAGCCTTGAGAGAATTGCATCGAAACCTGCAAATTCAATTTTCTACCAACAGTCATCGCAGCCCCGGTAGCACCCTGATTTGGGCTGAAATTGACCTTCACAACTGTATCTGCCATATTGCTAATGTAGGTGACAGTCGCGGGTGGCTATGTACCAACAACCAGTGGCATATGCTAACCAGAGATCATACCGCCCTAGAATTTAATTTTCGTGACGGTCGAGTAAGCAAACAAGATTATGACCTGCATTGTGACCAACCAGAAAACCGAATAGCTCAAGCCCTAGGTTACGGCTCTTGGGGAGTATATCAAGACTCAGACGGAGTAGAATTATTTGGTTTTAATGTAGATCTACGTCTAGATACCACGGCAACATTACCCGAGCACGCCAAGGAACACGCCGACATATTCACCACAGACATTCAGGATAACACCATGCTAATGCTTGCCACAGACGGGATGTGGAGTGCCGACAACACCTTGGATTTTCCAGATCCAACTCAAGAACTTACCCCGGATACTGCTTACAACATGGCACAGCAGGCAGTCGAGGCCGGAGGCAAAGATAATACTACCCTAGTAATTGCCAAATTTACCAGCAAAACATCCTGATGAAACTATATTCTGCCCTCAAATACTCCATATTGCTAACTTGCACCAGCATAGTTATTGGCCAATCTATTTTAACCATCACCCCAGTACCACGCGCTACCGGCAGCGGACGTACTGAAGTACAAGCCCTATTTGAAGACCTAGTTAACAATGGTCTGCTAAGAGCACAAAGCGATGCCAAAATTGCTATGCCACAACCAGATGACGCTATGGCCGCGGAATGGAATGGAAAACCACAAAATCCAATTACCAAAAGTCTGACCAGAGACCTATATGTTAGCCCCGCTGGCAGTGCCCTGTTAGCACAATTGGAATCATGGAATCGCGGCCGCAATATCACTGCCGTACGCGACAACGGCATTATCCGTGGATTAACCAATATAAAGTGGCAAGCTTACAACTGTAGCGATCAAAGTCTAATCGACTCCAAAGCCCTAGTTGACGAAACCTTCGGCTACATTCACCAAGGCCGCCTGCGTTCCGGATTTGGCGAGTGGCGTTCAGTAAATTCCACAGGTTGTGTAAATTGGGAAGGCCACTTTACAGCCTCCAAACCAGTAGATTTTGAAGTCCTATACGTAGGTCGTGCCACCCAAAATACTAGCCTATCCGGTATAGGCAAGATTACCTCTTACCGCCCCCCCCGCCTGCCCAATGTTCCGGATTGTATGAGTAAAGACTTTCCAGAGTCTCAAGCTGGTAGTTTGAAAATAACATCTGGAGCCTGGCACCCCAGTGGCAACAAACAGTTTAGCATGGATGTAACTCTACGTCTAGAACCAGCACGTAATCCTGGATTATCGCCACAAGGACTACAAGTGGCCGTAAATCGGTCCTGTCAACCAGAATGGCAGGAAAAAACCAAAACTATTCAACCCACCCAGGTAGTACACGAAACAGAGGCTGTAGTATCCAGGTGGCTGATTGAAACTCAAGATGGAGTACCATTACTAACTAACGAGTCCTTACCAACACCAGAAGCCGAACACCTTGGACTCTTACCCATAGTTGGCCATGATGCTGATGATCCACATGGTATTGCCAAACGCCTCCAACTGGTTCCGCCCGGCGGTCTCATTACCCTAACCATCAACAGTAAAATGCAGGAACAAGCGCGGGCATCCTTACAGAAAATTGTCAAAACCTTACCTCAAGCAAGTTGGGCCACCGAACGCAGAGCCTCCGTGGTATTACTTAACGCTAATGGAGATATTTTAGCCGCGGTAAGCTATCCAGATCCCCCATCCACCAAGGAAAAAATCTTACCCTGGGACATCGCCGCATTTTCTAGGGTATATCCAGTAAATAATCCGTTCTTAGAACGAGCCTGGGAAGGTTTGGACCGACATCAAGCCTCTGGATCCACTATGAAACCAGTGACCGCCATAGCTGGTCTCAAAGCAGCGGCTACCATGCCAAACGTAAGAGCACTATTGGACGGTCTCAACCCCACAGCATTTCAAAATCTTACCGGCCTAAGCTTAAGATCCTTCGAAATTGACCCCTATCGGGATGCTACCGGCTGGCGTCCTCCTAGTCATACCATTAAGAATTTTGAAAATGAGCCAATAGCAAGAATGCGTAACGAACGCGTTGGTAGTCACTGTTCCAAAAATAGTACCGCCGATTGTTACGATTTAAGTCTCACCGCCGCCGTGCGCGGCTCAATAAACGTATGGTTTGTAGCCTTAGCCATGCAAATGGACGGCCGCTTAGCCGATGGATACCAGAATACTCCGTTAGCTAACCGCACAGTACCAGATTTACACCTTTTAAGCAATTTACGCAGCTTTGGGTTCGGCAAATCCGCACCGTTATTTTTGGGAGCACCTAATAACAAGGTAAGGAAACTCGGACCATGGCAACAACCCGACCAAATAGACATTATGGGACCAGTTCCATCGCCCATGCGTTGGATTCTATCGCAAAACGCCATAGGTCAAGGTACCATGGTAACCCCACTACGCATGGCCTCGATTGCAGCTAGCATTGCTACTGGTTCTAAAATCCAACCACATTTAGATGCTGCTTGGGATAAACAACCCGCCGTATTACCAGCAGCCGAGCCTTTAAATGTAGATATGACT
>JXSN01000092.1 GCA_001276605.1 Achromatium sp. WMS2 | reverse complement strand
GAATTAGGGATATAGGACGTGCTGAGCATGCAAGAAGCGCGTCGTTCGTATATGTATAACCAAACACTCCATAAATGTTCACACCCATAACTGTATACCCAATCCATGGCATACGCTTAGGCACCGCCGCCGCCGGGATTAAAAATCCCAATCGTAAAGATCGGCCTGATGTAGCCATAATCGAAATAGCTGCTAATAGCAATGTCGCTGCCTTGTTTACTACTAACGCCTTCTGTGCCGCACCTGTTATTGTAGCTAAAAAACATTTAAATAGCTCTAATACCAAGTATCTATTGATTAATTCAGGCAATGCCAATGCTGGTACCGGTCAAGACGGAATAAATAGAACTCTAGCATGCTGCCAAGTACTTGCTGATTTAACAGATAGCGTGGTAGAGCAAATTTTACCTTTTTCTACGGGGGTTATTGGTGAACCCTTACCAGTGACACGCCTTACAGCTGCTCTTCCTGTGGCATTGACCGCACTGGATACCAACTTCTGGCAGCAGGCGGCAGCGGCCATTATGACCACGGATAAGGTTGCCAAAATCACCAGCCGTCAATTTACCATTAATGGTCATACCGCTAGCATCACCGGCATAGCCAAAGGGGCGGGTATGATTCAACCCAACATGGCTACCCTACTGGCATATGTGGGTACCGACTTAGCGTTGAGTCCGCAGGTTTTAAAGTATTGTTTAACCAATGCCATCCAACCAACTCTTAATTCTATCACTGTAGACGGGGATACCTCCACTAACGATGCATGTGTGTTAATAGCAACAGGTACCAGTACACACCCGATAATTACCGAGCAGAATAGCGATGCTTGTCAAGAATTTACCACGGTATTAACTTCAATATTTATGGATTTAGCACTAGCCATAGTGCGTGATGGCGAGGGGGCTACGAAACTGGTCACAATCACAGTTTCTGGTGCTCAGAATACTGCGGAAGCCCAGCGTGTAGGTTTCGCAATTGCTAATTCACCTTTGGTTAAAACTGCACTATTTGCATCTGATCCCAACTGGGGACGTATTTTAGCGGCGGTCGGGCGCTCTGGAATTGAAGATTTAAATATAGACCAAGTGGACATATTTTTAGATGCAGTATGCATAGTCCGAGCAGGTGCCCGTGCCCCAGAGTACACAGAACAGGCTGGGCAGGAAGTGTTCCAACAGCCAGAATTTAGCATTAAGGTAATATTGAACCGCGGCCCCTGCACCCGTACCATATTCACTTGCGATTTGTCCTATGAATATGTCCGTATCAATGCGGAATACCGTACTTAGGGTATGGTGAAAATTAGCCTACCACGATTAATGCTTGTTACTGGATCTGACCCGGCGCAACCAGATAGCTTTATCCGCAAACTTGAGGTTTCATTACAATCTGGAGTGCGTTTAGTACAACTGCGTACTCCAGATATCAGCCCCACAGCCTATCCACAATTATTAACCAGGGTGCACCATGTATGCTGTTCCTATCAGGCTCAACTGTTACTAAACTTACCGCCCTGGTCACGAAACTGTGAGTATGTAAGTGCCGATATGGGTCTACATCTAACTAGTGTGCGCTTATTGCAAGCAACTCGTTCCCAACTCCCCATAGGTCGAGTCATAGGTGCTTCCTGCCATAATCTTGAACAATTGCAATATGCCGCTGCTTTGCAACTGGATTATGCCCTATTATCACCAGTATTGGCTACTGCTAGTCATCCACAGACAATACCCCTGGGTTGGGAAAAATTTGCCGCTTTAGTGCAGCAAATACATATTCCAGTGTATGCATTAGGTGGCCTAGATAGTAGTCATTTACCCATTGCTAAGCAACACGGTGCTTGGGGAATAGCTGCTATCCGGAGTTTATGGCCTAATTATTGAATATGAGTAATAGTTTATCCTCAATATGCTTAATTAACTGGATAACGTCGGACCAAGCAACTAAGATTCAATTGTTGCTTAATTGCTGCGGCTTTTTCATTAGCTTGAGTTTGTTCCGCAAATGGTCCAACATATACCTTATGTCTTGCACGTGATTTTTTCTGTTCCACATATGCATTAAACCCCTTATCTGCTAAATTTTTTTGCAGCCTATCGGCCATATCCTTGGCTTTAAAACTTGCCACTTGTACCACCCAAGATGGGGTATTTTCCTGGATGGGCGTTTGGGGCTGGAGTTGAACTTCAGACGTAGAGTTTTCTACAACAGGCGGTACAGTTTCAACCTTAGCGACTTCAGTTGCTGGTGGCGGTTCTGGGTTATTTGATAACGGCGGAATTAGTGGCTCAACATCTGGATTTGGTAATAAGCTAGGTGTGGTAGTTATTGCTGCTGCTTGGGGCGGTATATCCTCTATAGACACCAATTGCTGTTGATGTAGCCTAGGATGTTCCAGTAAACCAGGCAAAAATATTACCATCAATGAGGCTAATACCATAGCCCCAAGTACCCGCCGTCGCATACGCTCTTTCACTTTAGGAAATCTCCAAAAAAATGCTTTAACTTGACCTTTCAGTTTAATATAGTTTTAGCAACTGCCTACTTTACAATAAAACTGTCTAAGATTGTTAAGTTAGTTATAATATGAGTTTGGGCCATAGGCCATAATGTATTCGACAATTGCTTAATTTATTGTTGGATATAATAATTAGTTGAAGTAAATAAATAATTTATTTTTAATGTTGTCTGTAGGGTTATTTATGTTAATATTGCTTATTATAAATATTTTAGTTACTTAACAAAGATTATTGATATGTTAAATACCAATTTTGCCCCGTGGCCGGCTTATACGAATGAAGAGGCCGAAGCTGTTACCGCAGTGTTATTATCAAATAAAGTTAACTATTGGACCGGAAAAGAATGCCGCCATTTTGAGCAGGAATTTGCTGATTGGTGCGGTACAAAATATGCCGTGGCAGTAGCCAACGGTACGGTGGCCATTGATCTAGCCTTAAAGGCACTGAATGTAGGGATAGGCGCTGAAGTTATTGTTACTTCAAGAACTTTTATAGCTTCTGTATCCTGTATAGTTACTGCAGGCGCTAAACCGATATTCGTGGATGTGGATATAAATACCCAAAATATGGCACCACATGCCATTGCTGCTGCTATTAGCCCGAAGACAAGGGCCATAATATGCGTGCATTTAGCTGGCTATCCTTGCGCGATGGACGATATTATGCAAATAGCTAATAAACATGGTCTGTACGTAATAGAGGATTGTGCTCAAGCTCATGGTGCACGCTATAAAGGTAGTAGTGTAGGAAGTATTGGGCACATAGGAGCGTGGTCGTTTTGTCAAGATAAAATAATGACTACCGGTGGTGAAGGTGGCATGGTTACTACCAATAATAGTGCGCTTTGGTCTAAAATATGGTCGTATAAGGATCATGGCAAGAGTTGGGAAGCGGTTTATGCACGCGAACATGCTCCAGGCTTTAGGTGGTTACATGAGCATTTTGGTACCAATTGGCGTATGACTGAAATGCAGGCCGCTATTGGCCGCATTCAACTACGGCGTATGCCACTATGGCACCAGCAACGTTTGACTAATGCTAAAACAATATGGGAACAAGCCAAATTGATACCGGGCCTTAGGGTGCCAGAGTTAGGGCCTGATGTAGAACATGCTGCGTATAAATGTTATGTATTTGTAATGCCTGAATATTTAAAGTCAAATTGGAATCGGGAACGCATAATTCAGGAAATAAATGCCTTGGGTGTGCCGTGTTATTCTGGATCTTGTTCCGAAGTGTATTTAGAACAGGCCTTTGATAACACAAGCTACCGTCCCATAGAACGCTTAAAGAATGCAAAGGAACTTGGTGAAACAAGCTTAATGTTTCTGGTACATCCGAACATTAGTGCAAGTGATATCACTCGGACTTGTGACGTGTTGTCTATGGTGATGCAACAAGCTATTCTTGGAATATGAAATGACATTATCCCAAAAAATACTTAGTTTATCCAGGATTGAAAAGCGTTTAATCATGATTACTGCTGACTTAGTGTTGATTCCGTTTTCATGGTGGTTAGCAGTTGCTTTACGCTACAGTCAATGGTGGCCGGAGGTTCTGGATAAATATTGGTGGTTTTTTTATGTATTGATTGTGGTGGTATTGCCAATTTTTACGCGTTTCGGTTTGTATCGAGCTGTCATAAGATATATGGGAGACCAGGTTCTTATTACTGTGGTAAAAGGTGTGGGGCTGTCAACTTTATTGCTATATTTGTTTACAATAGTAACTAATATATCTGGAATTCCTAGGACCTCTTTTTTGATATTTTTTGGGACAACTGCATTTTTAGTCGCTGGTAGCAGATTTTTGGTACGCAATTACTACCATAATATTTATAAGTACGCTGAACAACCGTTTAGAGTTGCAATTTACGGGGCTGGTAGTGCTGGGGTACAGGTTGCAAACGCTATATCACTTGGGAATAATGCGCTTCCATTAGCCTTTGTAGATGATAATCCAGCATTATGGAATTCGAGCATTAATGGCATACGGGTCTTTTCTCCCCAAAAAGTAGTTGAGATTATAAATAAGTATGCCATTGATACTGTGTTATTGGCAATGCCTCAATTGACGAGAGCGGAACGCTATAACATCGTTAAAATGTTTGATGCATTGCCAGTAACTGTACGTACCATGCCCGGTTTAGCGGACTTGGTAGCTGGTAGAGCTAGCTTCGATGATATCAAAAACATCAACATAGAAGAACTATTGGGGCGTGATCCGGTACTTCCTAACAATGAATTATTAAAAAGTTCCATTAAGGATAAATCGGTATTGGTAACTGGGGCGGGGGGATCCATAGGCTCTGAATTATGTAGACAAATCATATTATTATCCCCTATCAGGTTAATTTTATTTGAGATTTCTGAATTTGCTCTGTATACGATAGACAAAGAACTAAGGCAAGTGATTGCCCAGCAAAAATTGAAGATCGAATTAGTCCCCATAATTGGCTCCGTCCAAAATCAAAGCCGAGTACAGGAGATTTTGAGGATATTTGGAGTAGAGACTATATACCATGCAGCTGCCTATAAACACGTACCCTTAGTAGAACATAACATCATCGAAGGAATTAACAATAATATTTTCGGCACCAAAGCGATGGCCGAAGCCGCACTACATTGTGATGTAGGATTATTCGTGTTAATTTCTACCGATAAGGCGGTAAGACCAACTAATGTTATGGGAGTCACCAAGCGGTTAGCTGAGCTAATTTTACAAGATTTAGCCCAATCTCAATCTAAAACAATATTTTGTATGGTGCGTTTTGGAAATGTCTTAGGCTCGTCAGGTTCAGTGGTGCCATTGTTTAGGGAACAAATTAATAATGGTGGACCTATAACTCTAACGCATAAGGATATAATCCGCTATTTTATGACTATACCAGAGGCTGCTCAGCTAGTAATACAGGCCGGGGCCATGGCTTCAGGCGGCGATGTGTTTGTTTTGGACATGGGAGACCCGGTGCGAATATATGACTTAGCCTGCACGATGATAAAACTTTGTGGTTTAAAAATCAAAAATGCAGATAATCCTCATGGAGATATAGAAATAGTTACTACAGGCCTGCGACCTGGTGAGAAACTTTACGAGGAATTACTGGTTGACTCCACCGCTGAGAAAACCCAACATCCTTTGATAATGCGGGCCTGTGAATCCAGACTGCCCCCAGTTACTTTGACCCAAGCTTTGACTGATCTGATGCAGGCGTGCAACAGTGGAGATGCCAAGGCAGCAAAAACCATATTGAGTCAGGCTATATCGGACTACAAACCTAATAGTGAGCTAGTAGATTTGGTTTGGCTGCGCAGTGCAGCCACCGACCAAATAATTAATATTACCCAAAATTAACGCTAAATATGAGGCTAAGCTGTAGCTAATGCCGCACGCATGCTGCTGATGATACTGTCGTAACGATGGGGATCTGTGGCTTTGGCATTGCCAAATATACCGGAGCCTGAGACGAAGGTATCAGCTCCTGCAGATTTAATAGTGGCGATGTTATCCACCTTAACCCCACCATCAATTTCCAGTCGAATATCAAGTCCAGAGGTATCTATCAACTTGCGGGCTTGACGTAATTTTTCTAGGGCGGCGGGAATAAAGCTTTGACCACCAAATCCTGGATTAACTGACATTATTAAGATCATGTCTACTTTATCCAGGACAAAATCTAGCCAAGATAATGGGGTGGCAGGATTAAAAACCAATCCTGATTTACAGCCTTCATTACGGATTAGTTGCAAAGTACGATCCACATGCTCACTGGCTTCGGGATGAAAAGTAATGTAGGTTGCTCCAGCTTTAGCAAACTCTGGAACTATCATATCTACTGGTCTTACCATCAGATGTACATCTATATCTGCGCTAACGCCATGTTTACGTAGAGCCTCGCACACTAAGGGCCCTATTGTTAAATTAGGCACATAGTGATTATCCATAACATCGAAGTGCACTATATCTGCACCAGCGGCTAAAACGTTGTCTACTTCAGCACCTAATGTGGCAAAATTAGCAGATAAGATGGACGGAGCTATGAGATCAGGCTTGCGCTCACTGTTTGTCATTCAATATTTCCTTAATTATTTTAATTTTAGTATATTGCATCGCATACTGGATGTCATTTAGATATTTTCGTCAAGCATGGCAATGCAATACGCCATTGAGGTGGCCAATAATCCTAGTGGTGAAACTGATCCTACGATCAAACTAGGATTATTGCACTGCTTGGTTCTTAAATCAGTACCACATCAAACTGCTCTTGAGTGTACAGGGCTTCGGCTTGCAGTCTGATTGGTTTGCCAATGGCTTCTTCCAATTCTGCTAAATGGGAAGATTCTTCATCTACCAAGCGTTCTATAACCTCTGGTGAAGCTAATACTAGCAAGCTTTCCACATCAAATTGAGAGGCTTCCTGTTGAATTTCGCGAAAAATCTCGTAGCAAGTAGTTTCAGGAGTTTTCACAAAACCTCGACCAAGGCAACAAGAACATGGCTCACACAAAACATGTTCTAGTGATTCGCGGGTTCGTTTTCTGGTCATTTCTACCAAGCCCATGGCAGATACTTTGCTGACTTGGGTTTGGGCATGGTCGAGAGATAGACATTTCTCTAAAACTTTAATTACTTGGTTTTTGTGCTCCAGATCGACCATGTCGATAAAATCAATAATTATGATACCACCTAAGTTACGTAGACGCAATTGACGACATATGGCTTGGGCTGCCTCCAAATTAGTTTTAAAGGTGGTTTCTTCCAAGTTGCGGTGGCCAACAAAAGCTCCCGTATTGACATCTATAGTGGTCATGGCCTCAGTTTGGTCTACAATCAAGTAACCACCTGATTTAAGTTGCACTTTTCGCTGTAGAGCCTTGGCAATTTCGTCTTCTACGTGGTATAGATCAAATAATGGTCGTTCACCCACATAATGTTCTAAACGTGGTGCTAATTCTGGTATAAAGGTATCTATGAAGCTGCGCGCCTTATCGAAATGTAGGCTGGAATCGATGCGAATGCGTTCAGTTTCCGGTCCTACCAAGTCTCTCAAAGCTCGCAATGGCAACGGTAAATCTTCATGTAAAAGCTTGATGTCTTGATTTTGGCTACTGTCCAAAATATTGGCCCATAAGCGAATCAAAAAGTTCATATCACCGCGCAGTAATTCCTCATTAACTGCTTCTGCTGCGGTACGGGCAATGAAACCGCCACGACTTCCTGTAGAAACTACAAAATTAGTTAATACGTTACGCAAGCGCAGACGCTCTTGCTCGGATTCTATTTTTTGAGATACTCCGCTGCTACCATGCATACCAGGCATGAAAACCAAATACCTTGAAGATATTGAGATATTCGTAGTAAGCCTAGCACCTTTAGTTCCCAAAGGATCTTTTACCACTTGAACTATTACGACATCATCATCCTTTACTAATCCCTGGATTTGATCGTTAGATGCTCCAACGTTGCTAGGATTTATATCAGATATATGCAAAAATGCAGCTCTATCTAAACCAATATCTACAAAACTTGCTTGCATTCCAGGTAAAACTCGACATACTTTACCATTGTAGATATTACCAACTAAGCCTCGACGTGTACTGCGCTCTATAAATATTTCTTGCACCACCCCTTGCTCAATTATGGCAACTCTAACTTCTGGTGTGGTGGCGTTAATCAGTAACTCTTCGCTCATATATGGTTGCGTTAGTTCATTGACGCTATAGCTGTGGGTAATTGTGAAAAACTGTCAATTACAATATCTGGCTGAGATTCGCGAATATCACGTCCATGATTATACCCATAACTAACGCATATTACAGCTATTCTTGCAGCACGAGCAGCTTGAACATCGTTGATTGAATCACCCACCATAACCGTTTGTTCGAGATTTACCCCGAAATTGTTGATTGCATGCAATAATGGACTTGGATCAGGTTTTTTTGCCTGTAGCGTGTCTCCAGCAACAATAAATGTTAAATATGCAGTTAATTGCATTGCCTCTAAAAGTGGGGTAACGAAACATTGGGCCTTGTTA
>JXSN01000091.1 GCA_001276605.1 Achromatium sp. WMS2 | reverse complement strand
GTAAACTGCATGTCCTCATCGGCATCTTCCAAGATAGGCGACACTTGGATCTCAACTTCAAGATCAGTGGCTATTACCTGCATCCGGTTGGATTTAACCTTTATTAGAAAATTACCGAGTATGGGTAGAGTTTGTTTGCGTTCTACGGCACCACTTACAATGATCAGCGCTGGCAGCAACTGTTCACGGTTAATATTAACAACCATGTTGCGAACTCCAGTTATCAAGAAATTTTACAGCAAAATATATATGAAATTACCATGAATGCCGAATACACGGCCTAAAAGAACTACCGATCTCAATCGATTTGCATTATTCCATTTATATTTGTTACTACCCACCTTTATCTAATAATGAATTTAGGATAATATCATGGCCATTGCATACCCCGCCTTTCAGTCATTTACATTCCCTAAACTGTTAATTGATTAGCGAGTACCAATGGTAATGATCCATGTTTTTTATCAAGATAATATGCTTCACAACAGTATTTAAAATAATTGTGAATTACTTGAATTAAGAAGAAATACTTAATTAGTATTGCGTATGTTAGGGATCGAATCTTAACATATCAATACTAGGCATAGATGCCATAATCAGAGGGTAATATTCTAATGAAGACTACACAGCCGTCGCCATGGCCAGCCCGTTTGGACCTGGCCCAAAGCATCAGCGGGCTATTTCTAGCACTATTCATGTGGGTACACATGTTTTTCGTCTCATCCATAATCCTTGGTAAAGATGCGTTTTGGATTGTGGCTAGAACTTTCGAAGGCTATTTCATATTGGGCTATGCGATACCAGCCTTGGTATCCATGCTAGTAGCATTGGTATCCAGCATTATAATCATACATGCTATATTAGCATTACGTAAATTTCCGGCTAGCGCTGCCCAATACGGGGCCTTTTGGAGCCACATGCGGTCCATGCGTCACGATGATACCACACTATGGCTGGTGCAAGTAATCACAGGTTTTGCCATGTTTTTCCTAGCATCGGTACACCTCTACATCATGCTATCCAGACCCGACCTAATCGATCCATATGGGTCAGCAGACAGAGTATGGACCGGAAATATGTGGCCATTATACCTGACTTTACTATTCGTTGTCGAGGTACATGGAGTGGTTGGCTTATACCGCCTAGCCCTCAAATGGGGTTGGTTCACATACGGTAGCCCTAAACAGGCGCGGGAACGTCTGAAAAGCGTAAAATGGGGCCTAACCGCACTATTCGTAATCCTGGGTCTACTGGCCTTAGGAGCCTACATTAAAATTGGTATGGAGCATGCCCGTGAAGCAGGCAAACTGTACACTCCATCTTGGTTGCAGGAAAAACCATGAAATTAATCTATACTGACGTACTGGTTATCGGCGGCGGCCTAGCAGGCCTACGCACCGCGGTAGGTGCCAAACGCCGCGGCTTGGAAACTCTGGTCCTCTCTCTAGTCCCACCCAAACGCTCCCATTCAGTAGCCGCTCAAGGCGGTATGCAAGCAAGTCTAGGCAATTGCATCAAAGGCGCAGGTGACAATGAAGATGTGCATTTTACCGATACGGTAAAAGGATCCGATTGGGGATGCGATCAAATTGTGGCCCGCATGTTTGCGCATATGGCCCCCAAAGCAGTACGTGAATTAGCCACTTGGGGCGTACCCTGGAGCCGTGTCAATCGTGGTAATCGGGAAGTAGTAATCAACGGTAAACAGGAGGTTTTAACTGAAAAAGATATTGCTCATGGTTTAATTGCCGCTCGCGACTTTGGTGGTACCAAAAAATGGCGGACTTGTTACACCTCTGATGGTACCGGTCACACCATGCTGTACACCGTAAGCGATAGAGCTATAGCAGAATCCATTCCAGTGCACGAGCGCAAGGAAGCCATAGCCCTGATTCACGACGGCAGTCGCTGTCATGGAGCAGTAATACGGGATTTAATTACCGGGGAATTAATAGCCTATTTGGCACGGGCTACTGTAGTGGCCACCGGCGGTTATGGCCGCATTTACGGAGTTTCTACCAACGCCATTATTAACGAAGGCATGGGACTAGCTATCGCCTTAGAAACAGGCGTAGCCAGACTTGCCAACTTAGAAGCGGTGCAATTTCATCCCACCGCCATCGTACCGGCTGGCATTTTAGTCACCGAAGGATGCCGGGGTGATGGTGGTCTCCTCCGCGATGTAGACGGATACCGCTTTATGCCGGACTACGAACCTGACAAGAAGGAACTGGCATCCCGCGATGTAGTGTCCCGGCGGATGGTTGAACACATGCGCAAAGGCAAGGGTGTGCCAGGACGCTTCGGCGAACATATGTGGCTAGATATTACGATATTAGGTCGCGCCCATATTGAAAAGAATTTACGCGAAGTTAAAGAAATATGTGAATCATTCTTAGGTATCGATCCGGCCAAAGATTTTATTCCAGTTCGCCCCACGCAACACTATTCCATGGGTGGTATTAGTACTGATTATCGGGGAGAAAATCCAACCTTACGCGGACTATTTTCTTGCGGTGAATCAGCCTGTTGGGATATGCACGGCTTCAACCGCCTGGGTGGTAATTCAGTTGCTGAAACCGTCGTAGCGGGGATGCTAGTAGGCGAATACGTAGCTGATTTTTGCTACGCTGAAGGTGGACAACTAGAAATATCCACGGCTTTAGCTGAAGATTTCCTGAAACGTGAGCAATCCAAGCTCCAAGCCATGCTTAATTCTAAAGGCACAGAAAGCTCGGTGGTTCTACGTAAACAGATGGAACAAGTCTTGACCGATAAAGTTGGTTTATTCCGTAATGGCAAGGATTTAGAAGCGGCGGTAACCGAGCTTAAGAGCTTATTGGAACGCAGCTACCACATCGGAGTTAAATGCCAACATCTAGGTGCCAATCCAGAGTTAGTACTGGCCTATCGCATCCCACGCATGTTAAAGATTGCCCTCGGCGTGGCCCTCGGCGCCTTGCAACGCACCGAAAGTCGCGGTGCCCACTCTCGCGAAGATTATCCACAACGTAATGATCAAGAATGGTTAAAACGCACTCTATTCGTATGGCCTGAAGGCGCAACTGAGCCTAGTATCGAATACGCATCTTTGGACATTCAAAAGATGGAATTACCGCCAGGATTTCGTGGCTATGGTACTGATAACACCATACATAATGCTGAGACAGATTCCCGAAAAGCGGTTGTAGATTCAATACGGCAAGCAGGTGGTGATCGTCACGCGATCCAAGAACAACTGATGCCATTCCGGCATTTATTGCCTGAGTGCTATCGGGACCATAACGAACGTTTACCAGAGGCGCAGCCATGAATCGTACCCTAACTTTTAACATTTTTCGGCATAGACCAGGTGACCCCAACAGTAAACCGCATATGGCTCGCTATAAGGTTGAGGAATCCTATGGGATGACCCTGTACATGGCTTTGAATGTAATTGCCGAAGAGCAGGCTCCGGATTTAGCCTTTGACTTTGTATGTCGCGCCGGGATTTGTGGTAGTTGTTCCATGATTATCAACGGACGCCCCGGTCTAGCCTGTCGTACTTTAACTAAACATTTACCAGATCAGATCACCTTGATGCCATTGCCAACTTTTGAGTTGATTGCTGACTTATCAGTAAATACTGGCAAGTGGATGCGTGCCATGAGCGAACGTCTGGAAACTTGGGTACATACGCAAAGTGATCCCGAAGTAAATCGGATGGAATCTACCATGGAACCGGAATTGGCCGAGCAGATCTATGAATTGGATCGTTGCGTAGAATGCGGTTGCTGTGTAGCAGCGTGTGGTACAGCTCGGATGCGTGAAGACTTTGTGGGTGCGGTTGGAATTAATAAAATCGCACGGTTTCGTTTAGATCCTAGGGATCAGCGCAGCGATGCGGATTTCTACACGGTAATAGGCGACGACGATGGTATATTCGGGTGTATGACCCTGTTGGGATGCCAGGATGTATGTCCCAAAGAATTGCCTTTGCAAACTCAGCTTGCCTTCATCAGGCGCAAAATGGCCACAGGAGGTGGGCGATAATCGAACTTGGTGATGGTTATCTTGTAACTAACTGACCAGAACAGAACCGCCTCATTACTAAATTCGATTAGCCTCTGGGAGTTGCAAACTACCGGCTCCCAGATATCTAATTTTGCAGAGTATTTACAGTTTGGCGCTGATCGAGTTGAGTACATAAGGTGCCGATATTCCGCATCAGGAATTATAACCATTTGATAACAATTATATTTGTATTTTTGCAACAAAAATAAATATCATTAATAATTAACAAGTTATATAGCAGCTGCGGAATATCGGATCTGGATAATTGGTTTTTAAAATGAGCGAACGGGGAGTATAACTGGTAGAAACTTAGTCACTAAAACACTATGCTGGAGCTACGACTCATTGTGGTTAACCTTGGGATAAGGTAACAGCCATCCTATGGCAGCAAATAGCAGACTAGTCCCCAGTAGATAAAGATGCAAATTTACTGCTGCTTGTAAAATAGTTGTTAAATCAATACCTAAAGGTACGAGTATTACCGACATTGCCAGTTCATAGCTACCAGCTCCAGCAATTCCGTGTATTGGCAATACTGTGGATAGTTCAGCCCCCAAAGTTCCAAGCACTGCGCGTCCTAAGTCAAGTCCAGAAA
The DNA here is from genome assembly GCA_001276605.1 of Achromatium sp. WMS2. Taxonomy (GTDB): domain Bacteria; phylum Pseudomonadota; class Gammaproteobacteria; order Chromatiales; family Chromatiaceae; genus WMS2. Next base: position 3,932 of record JXSN01000091.1, on the reverse strand, counting down.
AGTGCATCACCATGAAACTAAAAGCTAGCAATTTACAAGTCCAGGTTAATGCCGTCCATAACCAAATGCGATAAAATTGGTACGCTTGATCGGGAATATTCTGCAATATTTTGGCAAGTAAAGACATGATATAACTGTCATATTGCTTAACCCATGTGTATATGTAACCTCGTCCCCAATATGCAATTGGAACAAGAGAAATCCACACTGGAATCAACAATAACCATAGGCTAAATTGCTGCACCACATATAGAAAAATTAGTGCTGGCAAACCTAAAAAGTGTAAATCTAGTACCCTAGTCCATAATAGGGTGACACTACTTGCCAAATAGTCTTGAGCAAAGTAACGCTTCATAAGCATCGGATATGCCAATTCACCGAGCCGCATCGGCAAAAAATTATTCAATAAATTATGGAATAGAGTGAGCCGCAGAGTTGCTAAAAATGCACCGCCAAGTATCTTATGTGAGTAATCATAAAAGCGTACCGCTCGCAACACATAACTGGCACCGGTAAAGAATAGGAGAACTGCCAATTGTGTTACCGATAAGTGAATCCAAGGCACAAGTAGTACTAGCCATCCAATTTGGTATTCTACCAATACAACTAGACCAATTAATAGAGCCAGTCCAAGTATCCAGCGTCCTAGAGTGTGGTAACTAAAAATTTTATCAAAATTAGAGTTTGCCATATTTGGTTTGAGGTGAAAATTATGGTACTGTGCCTTTAAATCCCATCAATGGAACAACTAGGCAATCAAAGTGACGGTAGATAACTTGAATGCGGTGATTAATGGCGTCTTAAAATCAGTTCCAACACTGCCTTACTGCCAAAATAAGCTATCATTAAAACCATGAAGCCGCTTAAAGTCAATATTACAGCTGTTTTACCACGCCATCCAGCTCGTAAGCGCCCTACTAGTAAAGTTCCAAACAAAAACCAGCCAAGAATAGAGAGTATGGTTTTATGGGCTAAATGCTGCGCAAACATATTTTCTAAAAATAACAACCCTGAAGCTAAAGAGATGGTTAAGAGTATAAAGCCAGCTCCGATCATCTCAAACATTAAACTTTCCATAGTTTGGAGTGAGGGTAAAGCGCGGATAAAACCGCCGGGGTGATGAGCATGCAATTGATGATCTTGAATTGCAAGTAATAGGGCTTGGATACTGGCCAAAGTCAGCAGGCTATAGGCCAACAAAGATACTAAAATATGAATTTTTAAACCCAATGTAGCAGTTTGACTCATAAAATGTGCAGTAGGAAATACGCGCTCCAAGCCCATCACGATGGTAGCAACTGGAAAGGCAATAATACCCAAATTTTCAACAGGTTTAGTAATGCTAGACACCATCAGAATTACCAATACCAGCCAGGCATCCAAAGATAAAACATTGAAAAAACCAAAGTTCATGCCGGTGGGGGTAACCATAACCTGATAGAGCAAGATGATATGTATGACTACACCACTAGATCCGCAAATCAGCCCTAAGTAACGAGGAATCTTTGGGGATTTGTTGACAAGTAGCCGTGCCAAAATTAGACCAGCACTGCCTAGGTATAACAAACCTACAATAGTGGTCAACAGATCTTTAATCACGGTAATATACGCCTATTTTAGGTTAAATACACTAATCCAAAAAACTGCTATTCAAAAACACCCAAGTTGCGTAAAGCTGTAATTATCGAGTTTTATCCAACAAAATGATGTAGCATCCTATAATCCAGCTTTTAAACTAGCTTCTATAAACGGATCTAAATTGCCATCCAATACTGATTGGGTATTGCTTATTTCCATGCCAGTTCGCAAATCTTTAATTCTAGACTGATCTAATACATACGAACGAATCTGGCTGCCCCAACCAATATCTGACTTCGAATCTTCCAAGGCCTGTTGTTGCGCATTGCGTTTACGCATTTCTTGCTCATACAATTTAGCCTGCAATTGTTGCATAGCCCGCTCCCTATTTTGGTGTTGGGAGCGCTGACTTTGACATTGAACGACAATCCCTGTTGGATTATGGGTAATACGAATCGCAGATTCGGTACGATTAACGTGCTGACCACCAGCTCCACTTGCCCGATACACATCAACGCGCAAATCGCTAGGATCTATCTCGATTTTAAATGAGTCGTCAATCTCGGGGGCAACAAAGACGGCTGCAAATGAGGTATGGCGGCGATTTCCAGAATCGAATGGAGATTTACGAACTAGTCTGTGTACACCAGTTTCGGTACGTAACCACCCAAAGGCGTATGCTCCCTCAAAACGGACGGTAGCACTTTTTATCCCAGCTACCTCACCAGCGGTTATTTCTAATAATTCAGTGGTAAAGCCTTTATTTTCCCCCCAACGCAAGTACATACGCAACAACATTTCGCCCCAATCTTGAGCTTCAGTTCCACCGGAACCCGCCTGGATATCGACAAAAGCATTATTCCCATCAGTGGGCCCGGAAAACATACGGCGAAATTCCAGACTAGTAACTTGTTGCGAATATTTTTCCACATCTAGGGCTATTGCTGAAACAGTGTCTAAATCAGCTTCAGCGGCTCCAATTTCTAGTAATTCCGCGGCGTCCCGAAGATTATTGGCTAGGTCATCCAATATAGTAACCACATCTTCTAGCGCTACCCGCTCGCGCCCTAGATTTTGGGCACGCTCCGGATTAGTCCAAATGTTGGGTTGTTCTAACTCCATCAAAACTTCGGTTAAGCGTTCTCTTTTGCCTGTGTAGTCAAAGGTACCCCCTAAGGGCCTGGGTGCGACCCTGGAGGTCTAAAATGGTGCGGGAGGTTAAATTTAGGTCTACCATTTAGTCACCACCTTGCCATGGGATAAATGCAGAGTAAACAATGATTAGTAAGAGGCCAAAGGCTATACGATACCAGGCAAAAATTATGAAATTATTTTTGGAGATGTAACGTAAAAGGCCACGCACAGCTATGAATGCCGATATGAACGAAGTTAGGCCACCGACCAGGAAAACTGGAAAATCACTGAAGTGTAGTAAATCTTTATGTTTGTACACGTCGTAAAGAGTAGCCGCAAACATAGTTGGAATTGCTAAAAAGAAAGAAAATTCCGTGGCAACGCGTCGCTCTAGACCCAGAAACATTCCACCAATTATGGTGGCACCGGAACGGGAGGTTCCAGGTATCATGGATAGAGCTTGAGCAAATCCTATTTTGATGGCTCCCGTCCAGGTTATTTCATCAATATCCTGAATTCTAGCCCGCCGTGGATTGTTTTCAATTATCAATATTAGAATTCCACCTATCACGAAAGCAGTAGCAACGGATAGTGGGTTAAATAGGTAGGTTTTTATAGTTTTGGCAAACAGAAGGCCTAACACGGCAGCTGGTAGAAAAGCTAAGATGATGTTAATCGCAAATCTTTGAGCTTTACGCTCCGTTGGCAGTAGAACGATGATGTCAAAAATAGTTAGTCGGTATTCCCATACTACGGCTAAAATCGCAGCTAATTGAATAGCTATCTCAAATACTTTTCCACGTGCGTCGTTAAAATTTAACAAATCACCAACTATTATCAGGTGGCCAGTACTGGAAATAGGCAAGAATTCGGTTAGGCCTTCAACTATTCCCAAAATGGCGGCTTTCAAAAGAATTATAAGGTCCATAAAAACCAAACGTTAATTAATACGGTAAAAATCACAAGAATGGGGACAAAAGAAAGCCAACACCGCATTGACACACAACGCACGGTGATGGCTGTATTGTAAGCCTTTGAGCTAAAATTTAATACTATTGGCCATGCCCGTGCATTTGCCGCATCTGCTGCATGCGTTGAAGGCCTAACCGAATTCTTGCCTATTTCCAGTACTGGCCACCTGATAATAGTTGGTGATTTGTTAAATTTTAACGACGCACGTGGAAAAGTATTTGAGATAGCTATTCAATTAGCTGCGATTT
>JXSN01000010.1 GCA_001276605.1 Achromatium sp. WMS2 | reverse complement strand
CAAGGAGAACGTGGAACTAGTAGCAGTTTGTGATAATGATTTGAATGTAGTTGAACAACATTCAAAAAAGTATCAAGTTCCAGGGTATTGGCTTATGGAGGACATGTTAAGCCAGCATCAACTAGATTTAGTGGTGCTTTGCACCCCCAGCGGCTTGCATTCTAATCAGGCAATGTTAGCCGCGGGTAGCGGCGTGAATGTAATGACAGAAAAGCCTATGGCTACCAGGTGGAAAGATGGCCAAAACATGGTAAAAGCTTGCGATAAGGCGAGAGTAAGGTTATTTGTCGTCAAACAAAATCGACGAAATAGTACTTTACAGTTGCTCAAGCGAGCAATCGATGAGAAGCGCTTCGGTAAGATTCACCTGGTTCATATCAATGTATTTTGGACTCGGCCACAATCATATTACGATCAAGCTAGATGGCGTGGAACTTGGGAGTTTGATGGTGGGGCTCTCATGAATCAGGCCAGCCATTATGTTGATTTACTAGATTGGTTAATCGGCCCAGTGGACAAAGTTCAAGCAATGACCAGCACTACCCTTGACATTCAAGTTGAAGACACTGCGGTAATGAACATTCATTGGCGCAATGGTGCCTTAGGTTCCATGAGCGTAACCATGTTAACCTATCCTCAGAATTTTGAAGGATCTATTACCATAATTGGGGATAAAGGTACCGTGCGCATAGGCGGTGTAGCAGTAAACGATATTCAATACTGGAAGTTTTCAGACCATCGTGATTACGATAACCAAGTTAGTGACGCTAACTATTCGACAACCTCGGTGTATGGTTTCGGTCATCCCCTCTATTATAAAAACGTGATCGAGGTAATGCAGGGTACGGCAATGCCTGAAACAGATGGCCGCGAAGGTTTAAATTCCTTGGAATTAATCATTGCAGCTTATCTTTCAGCAAGAGATGGTACAACTGTGTCATTACCGTTAGAATATTGAAAAGAACGCAATCTTGTTGAGCTTTTTTTAATCAAATCAAGCAATTTCGTAGAATTGCGACACTATAGAAAAATTTGATAGGAATTTTATAGCCATTACAATTATAGCGCGTACATTTTTATGGTTACTATAATTAATTTATATGTTAACACGCACTAGTACATAAGCAGTAAAACCATGACAGAAATATTTATTCATCATACAGCAATAGTGGATTTAGGTGCTAAGATAGGGGAAGGTTCGCGAATCTGGCATTGGGTGCACGTCTGTAGTCAAGCCGAAATTGGAACCAATTGTTCCCTGGGGCAAAACGTTTTTGTGGGCAATAGAGTGAAAATCGGCAATGATTGTAAAATACAAAATAACGTGTCAATATACGATAATGTTACACTAGAGGATGGAGTATTTTGTGGTCCAAGTATGGTATTTACTAACGTATATAATCCACGTTCATTGGTAGCAAGAAAGAATGAATATCGGGATACCGTAGTGAAGAAAGGAGCAACCTTAGGTGCTAACTGCACTATAGTTTGTGGTATTACCATTGGCGAATATTCGTTCGTTGGAGCTGGGGCCGTAGTAAACAAAAATGTAAAGCCTTATGCACTGATGGTTGGGGTTCCAGCCCGGCAAATTGGCTGGATAAGTCAATACGGTGAGCGTTTAGACCTGCCACTTGCCGGTAATGCATCAACTACTTGCAAAACTACAGGAATCGTTTATCATTTAAAAAACAGCGCAGTTTATGTCATGTAATGGGTTATTTATAAGGAAATCATGAAGCACTTAATATTAGCCGTTGATATTATCCTGGATTTATGGACTAGGCGTTTGCCCGCTGACCAGCTAACACTTGTGGATCAGTTACTGTTTGCCAACACCAAACCACAAGACTGTAAATGCTGGATCGTCACCGGTAATTTATCTCTCTTAGAATATGAGGCTATTCAAGAATTTAAAACCCAAGATCGGCCACAACAAACGGTGTTGTTAGAAGTTAAAACACTTCTCAAACAGCTAATAGCTGCAACTGATCAAATTACTAGCTATGGCTTTGAACAAGCTGATTTTATAGGGGTTGCAATTGATATCGAGACAGCACAGCTAGTTAAGGCAGCGACTAATCTACACGGAGACATCGCGATACTAACCAATAGGCAAAGCGTTGCTGTCCTGGGCGTAAATACACTGACACCACTGCAAGTTTTCGATTGGTTGAAAAATCCAGAATCTCAAACTAAATCTACGCTGAATTTTATAGATTTAGCGACCCAGCAGGATATCATACGCACGCCATTGGAACGTTGTATAACCAGTGTACTGAAACATGGGCAGTATATCTTAGGACCGGAAATTATTCAGCTAGAATCGAAACTTGCCGAATACGTCGGTACCAAATATTGCATAACTGCAAGTAGTGGTACTGATACTTTACTTATGGCAATGCTAGCCTTAGGAATTGGCCCCGGCGATGAAGTTATAACTAGCACCTTTACTTTCATAGCAACTGGTGAGATGATCGCTCTTCTTGGCGCAATTCCAGTATTTATAGATATTGATCCCCAAACTTACAATATCGATCCTGCAAAAATAGAACTTGCTATTACCCCAAAAACCAAGGCTATAGTGCCGGTTAGCCTATATGGCCAATGTGCTGATATGGATGCCATCAATACCATAGCTGATAAATACAGTTTGCCAGTTATAGAAGATGCCGCTCAATCCTTCGGAGCCACGTACAAAGGTCGTAAATCCTGCAGTTTATCCACTATTGGTAGCACTAGTTTCTTTCCCAGTAAACCGTTGGGAGCCTACGGTGATGGCGGGGCGTTGTTCACAAATGACGATAATTCAGCAAAATTATTGCGTGAGATACGTGTGCATGGACAAAATCGGCGCTATCATCACCCGCGCCTTGGTATAAATGGTAGATTTGATACATTACAAGCTGCTGTGGTATTAGCAAAATTAGATTATTTTGCAGATGAAGTGCAACAACGCCATGCCAAAGGTTCTAAATACACCAGTATGTTTAATGTAACTTGTCCTGATGTCATTACGCCCTACATTGCCCCATATAACACTAGCGTATATGCCCAATACACCATACAGCTGATGAATCGAGATTCAGTAGCCAACAAACTTAATGCACTGGGTATTCCGACCGCAATACATTACCCGATTCCTTTAAATCAACAGCCGGTGTTTTCCAGCGTAGGGATTGCCACAGATACTCCAATAGCCAATGCGGTAGCAGGCAAAGTATTGAGTTTACCTATGCATCCATATTTGGTGGAGAAAGATATAATCAAGATAGTGAATGCTTTACGACAATATTGCTAAGTTATGTATAGTCCGGTTGTTAGATTTATGATGCACGTGTCGCTTATCTTATGGGAGCCTCTGAAAATAGACAATCATGCACGCGCCAGCGGGCAGATTTCTAGCAACAATGCGGTTATAAAGGATATTAAAATTAATTTTTAGAGGTTCCTTTATGACTTTTTACTCTCGTATGTTGTCTGTTATTGAGATTTTGGCCCCCGCATTGTTAAAAATACTGCGGAAACATAATTTTCTATTAAATGTCAGCATGCTTACGGCTGGTACTGTAATCAGTCAAGGTATTATAATTATATGTCAGCCAATATTAACCCGTTTATACACGCCGGCTGACTTTGGGGTTTTAGCTGTTTACATATCTGCGGTTAGCATTATTGAGATGATTTCTTTTTGTGGTCTAAAAGATGTTAGTCTCATACCGCATGACAATAAAGATGCTATAAATATGCTGGCTGCCTCTATGCTGGGGCCAATATTGACTGCATTACTATTAACTAGCTTGATACTGGTATTTCCAGAGTTAGTTGTTAGAATGATAGGACAACCAAAATTTAGTCCTTATTTACTCCTGTTACCAGCTGGGATGTTATTATCTGCCACATACAAAGTACTACAATCTTGGGAGACTAGAAACAAAAGGTTTTATTCAATCACACAAACCAGGTTAAATCGCGCAATAGCTGGTTCCAGCGCCCAGATAATGTTAGGATTTTTACAAATTGCTCCTCTGGGATTAATGTTAGGTTATATTCTGTATAGTGGAATGGGTAGCTTAAAGTTTGCTCATAACATATGGAAAAAAGATCATGTTTTATTTAAAACTATAAGTTTCAAGAATATTAAAAGAAATTTAATAGTTCATAGACGTTTTCTCATTTACACTTGGCCAGACAGTCTACTTAATATTGCTGGAATACAATTGCCAATTCTGATTATAGCCGCTGCTATTGATAAATCAGAGACAGGTTACTTAATGTTAGCGATGCAAACAATGGCCTTACCGATGGGTATAGTTGGCAGTTCTGTCAGTCAAGTTTATTTCTCTGAGGCTCTAAATAAGTTGAATAATAGAACTTTAGGGCTATTTACCATAAAAACTATGTACATGCTATTTAGAGTTGGCTCTCCGCCGTTAGTGTTATTGGGGATTACAGCTCAATTTATTTTCCCTTTACTGTTTGGTATGCAATGGGGGCGCGCTGGAATTGTGGTAATGTGGATGACTCCATGGTTCATATTGCAATTTATAGCATCACCAGTTTCGGTTATATTATTTGCTACAGGAAATAATATGTTGGGGCTGTTTCTGCAATTGTTTGGGTTTATTATACGTACTGGCATAGTCTTAATTGCAACTATCATAGCCAAATCCTGGGTGGTGGAAGCGTACGCATTATCTGGTGCCATATTTTATGCTATTTATTTGACAATGTTAGTTGTTGTGGCTAAACGGCAAGATCAGGCTTATCTAAAGGTTTAAAAATAAGGGAACCTTTAAAAATAGGTATCATGCCCGCGTCAACGGGCAGATTTTTAGCAACCATGCAGTTACAAATAATATCAATGGAACCTCTAATAATTCAAAATTACTTGAGTAAACACCTGCAAAATCAATGTGAGAACTTTTGATTTTTTTCTTAAAATGGCAATTTTTAGAGGTGTCCTTAAAATTAATTTCTAGAGGCCAGCGGTTATGATGATAGGAACAGCTTTTAAGTTTCTCATTCTCGGACAACTATTCGTATTGATTTTGCTGAGATTATTTTAGTATGTCAACAAATAAAAAATACAATACATTCAATCTTTCGTTAGTATTATTGTATTTGGCATACTTCCTTACACTGCAATATGTGTATAAAATTTATGTAACAGATATTTATGGGTACATGGGATACATGGATCAGTTCGATGTAATTAAATTTATATCATCAGCACTGTTACTATTAATTTTTATTAATTTTACCAAAATGGATGATAGTGCATTGGGTTTGTTCAGCAGCATTTGTGTCAATCTAGTGTTAATTCCGTCCCTCGTCATCTATTCTGGCAAATCTTTACCGAATGATTTCATAATTGTAACATACATAGCAATGCTAATTGTTGTTATTTTACCGCAATACCTTGTGATTCCTAGAATTGCAGCCGCAAAAATAAATGTCAGCTCGTACATAAGGATTATGTTAGTTTTAACACTTTCGGTCATTATGGGTATAATTTTATTTGGAGGTCTACGGTTTATAAATTTCGATTTTAGTAGAGTGTACGATTTTAGACGAGAAGCCGCAGATAGCATACCGGGTATATTTGGCTATTTAAATCCAATAGCGACTAAGGTTTTTATTCCTTTTGGCTTAGTTGCTGCATTAATTAGGAAGCAAATTATATTCATGTGTATATTTATACTCATGTCTGTGATTTTTTTTCGCTCTTACCTCCCATAAGGCACCATTTTTTTACCCATTAATCATTTTGTTTTTTTACTATTTTTACAGATTATCTAACGTAGCTATATATTTTACTGCTACCATTGTTTTTTTAATAATGTTATCTGTTCTAGGTTTCTGGAATCAAGATTACTTCCTAGGGTCGTTGTTTGTACAAAGAATCATCCTTACGCCAGCTACTTTAAATGCCTATCATATTGATTTTTTCTCGAAATCAGCTAATTATTATTGGTCAAATTCAAAGTTAACTTTAGGTTTATTGGAGCCTGCATACAGTCTAGGGTCTGCCAATATAATAGGTTTAGAATACTTTGGAAATGACAACATGTCTGCTAATACTGGTTGGATAGGTAGTGGATTTGCTCAGGCTGGATATGTAGGAGTATTTTTTTACTCAATAATTATAAGTGCGTTAATCTCATTTCTTGAACAATATACTAAAACACTGGGGCGCCCCACTGTAGTGGCCCTGTTCATAATTCCCATGGTTACCATCATTACTTCTAGTGATTTAACAGATATGCTGCTTACTCATGGTTTGGTTTTTTCTATATTACTTCTTATTTACTTTCCGTCCAAAGCATGAACTGTTACACTAAAATTATATTAGTGAAATAGATTCATATAAATGCCAACAAAAAATTTATATGCTGATAATGAACGCATGATTAGGTTATACGAATACAAGAAAATAATATGTGTGGCGTCTTTGGAATATTAACCTGTGCTAATGTCGATAATCATTTAAATGAACATAAATTGTAGGTAGGACTACGCGCAATATCCCGCAGGGGGCCAGATGCCCAGAAAACGTCGGAGTATATGGGCAAAAGGTGTATATTAAACGTCATACTACATCATGGCGCTAACCAACCGCTGTTGGACCAGGAATCAAACTGGGCTATAGTTTACAATGGTGAAATATATAACTACATAGAGCTTAAACAAGATTTAATTGCACTAGGTCATACTTTTAAAACTAACAGTGATACGGAGGCGGAGGTATTATTAAAAGCTTGGGTGGAATGGAAGCTCGGCGCTTTACATCGGCTTAACGGAATGTTTGCTTTTGCAGTTTTTAATATAAAAAACTAATGAATTGTGGTTAATACGAGATCATTTTGGGGTAAAACCATTAGTATGGGCAAAATTACCTTTAGATGAAGGATTGGTCTTTTCTTCACCAATAATGGCAGTTGCCAAAGTTACCGCCGCAACGCAGGACCTGCGGTACTGTGCTCGCGGTATCGGTTATAAAGTCTTCGAAATACCACAATCTGAAACTCCATTCATCGACGTACATACCATCCCAGCAGGTGGCTGGATGCACGTCAGAATGTCTGATAATCGAATGCACATTGTTGATGATATTTGGTACGACCTTGGGCAGGCAGTAAACATCGTAAGTAATAACATAAGAGGGTACTCAAAAATGAAAAAAAATTTGTCATCTTTCGACAGTTCACAAAGGCTTAGATGTACGTATTTTCGTAAAAGAATGTGCCTCTGCTGCTAATGCCGGCTATAACACCCATTTGGTTATTAGCGCATCCCCTGAAGAAGTAGTTAAGGCCGCTCAAAAAAGGGTTACTCTTCACCAAATACCTCCCACAGCAAAACGCTTTAGTCGCTTTTTCTATAAAACTTGGTATTGCTATCAGATAGCTCGAAAAATTGATGCTGATATTTACCAGTTTCATGATCTTGAATTAGTATTTTATGGAATTTTGTTAGCCATACAAGGTAAAAAAGTCATATACGATGTACACGAAGACGTACCGCAACATGTTCTAACAAAAGCTTGGATACCCAACTGGTTGAGGATAGTAGTGTCTTATTTGACATCTATTACCGAATACATCGCAGCCAAGTGGTTTGTTTCCGTGGTAACAGCTACTCCGTATATTCAGCAACGCTTTGCTAAGTTTAATTCGCGTGCAATTGATATAAATAATTACCCTATTCTTGAAGAATTTGATCTGTCAAATGATTGGGCAACCAAAAAAACTGAAATATGTTACGTCGGCGGTATTAGCGAACACCGTGGAATTAAGGAGATGCTTGCAGCACTTTCCTTAACCCAATCAAATGTTTTAATGAATTTAGCAGGACCATTTGAAACTCCAAAACTAGAGCAGGATACAAAAGAATTAGAACAATGGAATAAGGTAAATTATTTTGGCGTTGTGGACAGGTATGGCGTTAAGGAAATAATACAACGTTCAGTGGTTGGTCTTGTCGTGCTGCATGCTATTTCAAACTATATAGATGCTCGTCCTGTTAAAATGTTTGAATATATGGCAGCCGGAATACCTGTTATTGCATCCAATTTTCCGTTGTGGAAAGCCATAGTTGAAGGTAGTCAATGTGGGATATGTGTTGATCCTACAAAACCCACGGAAATTGCCGCTGCCATTGATCATTTAATCGCGAACCCCAACGAAGCTCAGGTAATGGGCATCAATGGCCGGGAAGCCGTACGGTCGCGGTATAATTGGGTCATAGAAGAACGTAAATTATTGGATTTGTATAATGAACTTTCTAATGACAGCTAATGGCAAAAATTCTCTCCGTAATTGGGGCAAGACCCCAATTTGTAAAGGCTAGCGTGGTTTCGCGTTTTATCGCTAAAAAGAATGATCTTACTGAGGTATTGATTCATACGGGACAGCATTTTGACAATACTATTGGTTGTAGAGTTGGTACGTAAAGAACCAACCTTATTACGGAATTAATTGGGCGTGTGGATAAGAAGCAGCTTTTCGGTTACTGCACTGTGCACAAGCCGCTTTGATACTTGGAGAGATAAAAAACACAAAATCAGATCTAATATCGCTAATCCGCATTCATTTGGAAAGAATAGCTCCGACCATACAGTATGCAATTGGACAGGATAACAATCATGGCAGCTCGGAGGCGGCTGCTTTATTCGTTGGCGGAAGTTGGCTTACAAGTTTGACAAGAGACGAAAATGCTACTTATTGGGAACAAATGGGGCGTCGATGGTTAGAGAATCGCGCTTTGGTTTTGATTGAGAAAGATGGCGGAGGAAACCAATATTCTGTTGCTTATCATCGAACTGTATTAGATACTTATGCTTTTACATTAATCTGGTGTCGGCATATGAATTTGCAACCGTTTACCGAGCCTGTATTGCGTAGGCTTGCGAAAGGAGCGAAATGGTTGTTCCAGATGACAGATTGCGCAACAGGCGATGCTCCCAATTTAGGGGCAAATGACGGTGGTTGCGTATTCAACTTGTCGGATGGATACTATCGAGATTTCCGCTCAACTGTGCAGATAGCTATGATTCTTTTTGCTAATGTAGCAGCATATCCTGAAAGTGGGATATTTTATTTGCTACTTGTGGTTTACAACATAGAAAAACTCAAATATGACTTTGAGTCAAGCGTATAGTGAAAGCTTCCCAATTCGTGGCCTACAAGTGTTGCGTAAAGGAAATATTGCGATCTATATCTGCTACCCCAGCTTTCGTTTTCGCCCCAGTCAAGCTGATGCACTGCATGTGGATTTATGGCTGGATAGCAATAATCTGCTGCGTGACGCTGGCTCTTATAGTTATAATACTGAGCTAAAATGGTTAAATTACTTTAATGGTACTGCCAGCCATAATACCGTGCAATTTGACGATCGAGATCAAATGCCACGCATTAGTCGGTTCCTGTTTGGAAACTGGCTTAAAACATCTCGTTTAGAAACACTTATAGAGGACACTGAAGCAGTGCGATTTGGGGCAGGGTATCAGGATAGTTGGGGAGCTATGCATTTTCGTCGCATCAAATTGAGATCAGACCTTTTGATTGTGGAAGATGAGATTGCAGGCTTTGCTAAAAAAGCGGTTTTGCGGTGGCGTTTATCTCCAGGAGAATGGCGCTTGGAATCTAGCGGCAATAATAATTTCTTGGTTACTAGCGACATGGTAACTATTGCAGTACAAACAACCATGACTATATTGCGTTGTGCGGTAGTAGATGGTTGGGAATATCGTCATTACTTAGAAAAAACTACTGTACCAGTTCTAGAGCTTGAGGTTTATCAGCCAGGTACACTAACTACAAAAGTCACATGGCCCATATGAAAATTCTCTATTTTCACCAACACTTCTCTACTCCTGACGGTGCTTCTGGTACCCGCTCTTATGCAATGGCTCAGGCTTTAATTGCTAATAATCATCAAGTTACGATAGTCTGCGGTAGCTTTAAAGGTGGATATACTGGGCTAGTACAACCTTTTCTTAATGGTAAACGGCGCGGTGTGGTAGCCGGGATTGATGTTATAGAATTTGACTTATCATACTCCAATTCCGATGGTTTTTGGCGACGTACCATCACCTTTGTTAAATTTGCGATGCGCAGTATCGCCTTAGTGTTTACTGAAAACTATGACATTTTATTTGCAACTACCACGCCGCTGACTGCTGGGATACCAGGGATATTTGCTAGGTGGTTGCGTGGTAAGCCCTTTGTCTTTGAGGTTAGAGACCTGTGGCCAGAATTGCCTCGTGCAATGGGTGTAATTCGTAACCCATTGATACTATGGGCTATGGCAGTCTTGGAATGGGTAAGTTACCATTCCGCACATCGTTTGATCGGTTTATCTCCAGGAATAGTCGAAGGTATTGAGCGAAGGGGAATACGGAGTGAACGTATTGCTCTGGTGCCTAACGGATGTGATTTGAGTATTTTTGCTGATAATACGGAACCATGGCGCCCTGAAGGAATTGCATCTACCGATTTACTAGCAATATTTACTGGTACCCATGGCATAGCCAATGGTCTCGATGCGGTAATTGATGCTGCAATGGAATTGCAAAAAAGGGAGCGTAAAGACATAATATTATTGTTGGTTGGACAAGGAAAACTGAAAAATAAGCTACGATCAAGGGCTAAGCAAGAAGGTTTGGATAATGTGTTATTTCAAGATCCAGTGCATAAAAAACGATTGGCTGGATTGATGGCAGGTGCTGATATCGGTATGCAAATTCTAGCTAATATCCCTGCTTTTTACTATGGAACATCTCCAAATAAGTTTTTTGATTACATTGCCGCTGGCTTACCAGTACTGAATAATTACCCTGGTTGGTTGGCTGAGATGATAAAAGATGAACATTGTGGCTTTGCTATCAAGCCAGATGATGCGGCAGCATTTGCTGATGCCTTAGAGTATGCAGCTGACAACAGATATATTCTGGTAAAGATGGGAGAAAACGCTAAGAATCTTGCTATAAGCAAATTTGATAGGAAGTTATTATCAAATATATGGGTTAATTGGGTGATTGGGGCTAGGAAAATTTAGCTAATGGCCGACATTCCGCATGTCCTATCCAGTTCCGGCATATAATTCCTGATAGTGTTTCCCAAGAAGTTCTAGTAGTGTCAGTTGAATCTTGTTGAGATTTGAAATGATTTCTCTCTTTCTGCCAACTATAATTATATGAATTCCAGCAAAAAATTGGAATACCCATCTTGCTGTTGGCTTAGAGGTAGGTTTACCTTTTTGATCTACAAAAGTAGCTTTATTCTCTTGCAACACGCGTCGAATACGAAGTTCTAGTGCTGAGTACACTAACAGGCACAAAGTCATCACCATCATCAGTGCTATAATGCGCTTTGGTGATTTTAAAAACAGGGTTGATGTCATGAACATCGGGTCTTTGAGAAAATGGAAGCCACGTTCGACTTTTTGCTGATCTTTGGTGTAAATTTCGATTACTTCGCTGTCTGTAATCGCACTGTAATCCAGCTGATTTGTGGCTATAATGAAGCAACTTTTACGCCGTAACATATTGTTTATATATGATATTATAGATGCTATGGTTCCCGTAATATGATAAGTGTAGTAATCCGGCTGACGGTCTTGAGTTGGTCGTCCTTTGCGATTAAAATGACCGATTGTGGTAATCTGCATATCATTAATCGTTGTTGCTTGCAGAGTTTCTGTAAATTTTTTAGCAACTTGACGAGCATCTGCTTCGCAGGCAAATGATTGTTTGCAAATGGAATAAAAACTCTTTTGCTCTTTGCTGGTAATATCAAATATTTTCTTGTTGACAGATTTTTGGGCACGCTGGTTGACTTTTGGTGAGTATATAACTCGATAATCCAGTTTTTAAAATTTGACAGAATATGCTAGAATAAGTTAGCTCGAAACAGAAGAAATTCCCATGTTTTTTATCGCCCCATTACCATTCATTGAAAGTAACTACCTACCCTAAAGACAAACGTGCTATACTTAAGTCCATGAAAGGCCTACCCAACGACATAGAATCTCTCAAAAAGATTATACATCAACTTTTAGAGAAAATTGCAAAGCTTGAAGCTGAAAATGCTGAGCTGCGTCGTCGTTTGGGATTGGATAGCACAAATAGCCACAAGCCACCTAGTAGCGATGGTTACAAAAAGCCTACCACTAAACCTGCCATTCCCAAGGAAGGAAAACGTGCTAACGGCGGCCAAAAAGGCCACAAAGGAAAAACCTTAGAACGCGTTGCCCAACCTGACCATATCGAAGTCCACTTGCCTAGCCAATGCCAATGTTGTGGACGACGATTTGAGCAAAGCGATATCCATGAAGTTGTTCAAAATCGTCAAGTATTTGATCTGCCAGCGCCAAAATTAGAAGTCACAGAACACAGAATAGCTCATATTAAATGCTGTGGGAGATCTCATTACGGAGAATATCCACTCCATGTGACCGTACCGGTTCAGTATGGACCTAGCGTAAAAGCATTTGTCAGCAAATTATCTATTGACCATAAAATGCCAATTGAACAGATCAGTCAACTATTTGAAGATATGTATGGTTATGATCTCAACAGCTCCACAATCCTAGAAATACTAAATCTAGGGTATGAACTGGCAGCACCAATTGAACGCCAAATAGTTGAGAATATGCTCAAAAAGAGCGTAATAAACTTCGATGAAACAGGCATTCGAGTTGGTGGAAAAATACATTGGTTACATACCGCTTCTACCGAGGAACAAACTCATCTATTTGTTCATAAAAAACGTGGGGCAGAAGCCCTAGAAAGCATGGCTTCAGTTTTGAAAGACTTCAAGGGCAAGGCAGTACATGATTGTTGGAAACCTTATTTTGCCTTCGATGAAGCTAGTCACTTTTTATGCGGTGCGCACTTGCTACGTGAACTCAGCGGTTTAGCAGAAAACGGCTCGTTATGGGCAGTAAAAATGCACTCACTATTGCTAGATTTGCATAAAACTACCCGCCCAATTTTGCAAGGTGAAGATGATATTCGTGCCCGTTATAGAGCTATTCTCAAGCAAGCCGACGCCGAAGAACCTCCGCCGCAGCGTGGCAAACGTGGCAAACCTAAGCAATCACCGGGGAGTAACCTTTTTAGATGGGCTCCAAGAACATGAAAATGGGGTACTTGGATTTGCCTTTGAAGCCGATGTCCCGTTCACTAACAACCAGGCCGAACGGGACTTAAGAGGCGCCAAGGTTAAACAGAAAGTCAGCGGTTGTTTTCGAACTGAACAGGGGGCTTGGATCTATGCTCGCCTACAGGCAGCAATTTCTACCTTCCGTAAACAACGATTGAGTGTATTCCATACTTTGCGTGATCTATTTGCGCGTCATGCCGTCGTAGTGACTTGATGGGTAGGTAGTTACAACCAATTAAATTAATTTTTATACATAGTAATATTTATTATTCATAATGAAAGTACTACATTTAATAAAAACCTCCATCGGGGCAAGTTGGGCAGTTCGGCAAACCCGTGAATTGGTTAGGTTAGGTATTGAGGTGCATGTGCTCATGCCGCAGGGTCCCATGACAGAAAACTACCGTACTGACGGTGTTATTGCGCATATCTGGGATTTAAAAAACAAATTTAGTTCAATAAAGCAATTGCGTACATTAGTTATAGAATTAAGACCAGACATTATTCATAGCCACTTTGTTGCTACTACGCTTCTAATGCGTATAGCGCTACGAGACATTAAAGTACCAAGGATTTTTCAGATTCCAGGACCATTGCATCTTGAACATGTACTTTGGAGCTACTTAGAAATATCATTAGCTACCCAACAAGATTATTGGCTTGCATCTTGTCAATGGGTACACAATAAATACATCAGTCATGGCATTGAGAAATCCAGGCTTGGCTTAGCTTATTACGGTGTAGATGAAGACTCGTTCGTAAAACCTACGCATAGCTATCATTCTGTGCCCCAGTTACGCCAGCAATTGAATTTAAAACCAACTGATCCAATCATAGGTATGGTAGCTTACTTCTATCCGCCTAAGTTTTATTTGGGGCACACTAAAGGGATTAAAGGACATGAAGATCTAGTAGCAGCTATGGCTCAGGTTAGATTGCGCTTTCCTAAAGCTCATTGCGTCATGGTGGGTGGCCCTTGGGGAAATAGTGAATGGTATTTTGAAAAAGTTCAACGTTATGCTCGTCAAGCTGCACCTGGTGCCATTACATTTTTAGGCACTCAAAATCATGATTATATTGTTAATTTATATCAACAATTTGATTTAGCTGTACATCCATCACATTCAGAAAATCTTGGTGGAGCTGTTGAATCTATGTATGCCAAGATATTAACATTAACTACTAATATTGGTGGTTTTGTGGATTTAATTCAAGATGGAGAAACTGGTTATCTTACAGAGGCCAAAAAACCCGCTTTACTTGCTGAAAAAATTATTTATGCATTAGAACATCATGAAGAAAAAGATTTGATTATTGCAAACGCATTTAATAAAGTAACGCACATATTGAATGTTAAGGATACGGCAAGAAGTGTTATGCAATTTTATACACATGTACTTAATTCTTGCAATTAATAAAACTGTATAAAAAGCTACAATTCTGTTAGAGATAAATAAAAAAATGAAACTATCTGTTGTACTTGAGAAAAGGTTTTGGCAAACACCTGATGGTGGTTTATGGACTGATGGTGCCTTCCCGCATTCATTTTGGAGGAGATATCTTACTGTATTTAATGAATTACAGATAGTTGCTCGGGTGAAGTCAGTAGAACAACATAGTGTAAACAATCTGAAAAGATCTGATGGTGATGGGGTAACCGTTTTACCCTTGCCATATTATATTGGTCCTTTAGAATATTTACAAAAATATAGCCAGTTAAAAAACCAGCTATCGCAAATAGATCCGACTTCGGCGGTCATATTTCGAGTACCATCACAAATTGCCAGCATTGTTATTCCTAAATTAGTGGCTCAAAAACGGCCTTATGCTCTAGAAGTTGTTGGTGATCCCTATGATGTATTTTCTCCTGGTGCAGTCTTACATCCATTACGAAGGTTTTTTCGTTATTGGTTTATTAAGCAGCTACGTTACCAGGTTAAACATGCTCATGCTGTAAGTTATGTGACCGAAACAGCATTACAAAATCGCTATCCTGTTACTTCTAAAACATTTACAACACATTACTCAAGTATTGAGCTGCCAGAGCATGCCTTTGCTACTACACCGCGTCTGTATAGCGATCAGGCATCTTATCCTATGAAAATGATTACCGTTGCTAGTCTAGAACAACCCTATAAAGCTATCGATGTGCTCTTGGATGCTATGCAACAATGTGTAAAAATTGGTAAAAAATTGACATTAACGATTATTGGAGATGGAAAGTATCATCAATTTTTACAAGAAACTGCTTATAAATTTGAAATAGATGCGTATGTACATTTTATGGGCCAACTGTCAGATAGCAATGAAGTAAGAAAACAATTGGATCAAGCGGATTTATTTGTGCTACCATCCCGCATGGAAGGATTACCACGAGCAATGATAGAGGCTATGGCTCGCGGGTTACCGTGCATTGGTTCAACAATCGGTGGCATTCCAGAATTATTGCCGTTAGAAGATATGGTGCCCCCGAATAATTCTGTTGCCTTAATGCAAAAAATTTGTGATGTGGCACATCACCCAGCACGCATGTCGCAGATGTCGCAACGCAATATGAAAAAAGCACGCGAGTATCATGAGGATGAGCTATCAAAACGGCGGAATGAATTTTATTATAATATAAAAGATATTACTTCTAACAAATTAAAAATAAAATAAAATTATTAATTTATGCTGCATATTTGTAATATTTATTTACAAATATTGGTAATCATATACCACAACTTTACCCCAACCCATCTTCAGTCATGGCGTGGAATTCAGTGGGGTAGGTAGTTACAAAATTTATATAACGATATACATGATACACAATAAGCAATTATCTTTGCGTGTAAATTTTATTTGGACATTAGTAGGCAACTTAATCTATTCTTTGTCTCAATGGGGTATTATGGTTGTGCTCACAAGATGTGGTACCATGGAAATGGTAGGGAACTTCGCCTTGGGGGTAGCTATAGTGGCACCATTTGCCCTAACGTTTAACTTACAATTGCGATCAATTCAAGCTACCGATGCTAAAAAAGAATTTTCTTTTAATAGCTACTTTGGCTTAAGAATAATAACTACAGCAGGTATGCTTATAGTAGCAAGCATGTTTGCTTATTTTACATACGATGATCTGACAGTATTCATCATTTTTTGTACAGCTATAGCGAAAGGAACTGAATCAATTAGCGATATTTTTTATGGATTATTTCAGCAACATGAACGTATGGATAAGAGTGCGCAATCTTTAATTGTAAAAGGCATCATGACACTGATGGTAGTGTATATCATTGTATGTCAATTAGAGAGCAAAAATATCTTAGTGGTGATTTTATGTATGGCAGCAATATGGGGAATTAATTGGTTACTCTTTGATGTTCGACGTGGATTATTTATTTTGCAGCATGCATTTCCTGAAAAAACAGCATGGCAAGTACTTATGCCGCAGTTTGAGTTATTACCACTGAAAAATCTTGTCATAACCAGTATGCCGCTTGGTGCTGTAGCATTATTTTTGACATTAAATCCAAACTTGCCAAATTATGCGATAGACGCATTTTTAGGAAGAAATGCATTCGGCATATTTGCCCCGTTAGTATATGTTATGACAGCAGAAAACGTAATAGTAAACGCACTGGGTCAATCTGCAAATGCTCGTTTAGCCACTCTTTATGCAAAAAATCAGATTACTGAATTTCGTCATGTATTACAGCGCATGCTTGGCATCGCATTACTCATAGGCATTACCGGTATAGTTATGGCTGTTATTGGTGGCAAATTAGTATTACAATTTTTATACGGAGCGAATTTTATCAATCACACTGAGCTATTTACTTGGTTAATGATTGCAGCTATGCTAGTTAATATTGCATCAATGTTAAATTACGCAATTATTTCAACACGCCAATTTAATGAATTTTTATTGGTAGTCATATTAAGTACAGTGCTAAACTTTCTTCTGTTACTCTGGTTAGTTCCCCTTATTGGTTTGTTAGGTGCAGCAATTGCTATTGTAATAGGTGCAATATTCCATATTATGGCTAACATTACCGTTTTGGCACTAGCCCAGTTCAATTTGAAAATGCAATATCAATAAGTTTTAATTCACATATTCCATACTTTAACTTAAGAGTTAAAATCAATATAAATTGATTTTACACGTAGATCCTTTGTCAAATACAATTTGCCAATGTTCTGCGACCGGCAGTATTACCATATATATTAAAACATTATATTTACAGCTACATAAAATTCCGTAGGTATAAATTCTCATGAAACAACACCAGTTTTTTAATCCCAAGCTTGCAAGACATGAAATTGCTACTATTGTTAAATATTTATTAGGAACAGGGTTTCATAAGTCTATTAAACAGGCATGGCAACTTAATCTTACTGACATATCTAACATACAAAAGGAACTATTTCTAGCAATGTATTCTAAAGCTAGAAAAAATATCCCGTATTACGCTGCACGAACATCCTTATACACTGAATGCACTGCTCCAGATACATGGCAGGAGTTTTTAGGATCACTACCAATTGTAACCAAAAAAATTCTACGTACAGAAAATGAACAGTTTGTTCTCCCTAAAAAAGCTTGGGGAACCACTTATCACACCACAAGTGGTTCTAGTGGTACACCCATTCGAGTATGGGTTTCACCAACAGAACGTGCGTATATAGATGCCATTCTTAATGATTGGTATCAAAGATTAACTGGCATGTCAGCACATAGTTATCCGCCAAAAATAAATCTAAGTGGTTTTATGACCCCCCCCAAGGGATCAGTAGAGTTATATTGGTCAGCATTTTTAGCAAATGAACATTTTATAAATATTTATAATCTTAAACAGGACAATGCTCAAACCTTATATGCTGTTTTCAATCAATATCCTAAAGCTATTTTTTTGGGATATGCTTCAGCAATTGGCGAACTAGCGCGCATAATGGGCGACAGCATGCAAGACATAAAAAATAAATTTGTCGCTGCTACTACTTCAGAAATTCTTACTCCTGCATACAAGGAACTTATTGAAACTAACTTATGCTCTAAAGTCTATGATCAATATGGCTCTCAAGAAGGTTGTCATTTAGCAATGCAATGTTCCATGGGAAACATGCATGTACATCCTCTATTTGGAATTATTGAAATAGTCGATGCTGATGGGCAACCATGTAAAGATGGCGAAACAGGTAGAGTTTTGGTAACAAGCCTTTTTCGGCATACTATGCCTTTAATTCGTTATGAACTTGGAGATGAAGCGGTAATTAACCACGGTAATTGTCAGTGTGGATTGCAGTGGCCGCTTATTGGGTCTATTGCAGGCAGATCAGAAGATCTCGTAATTACTCCTGATGGACGGCGTATTGGCTATCTTAATTTTCATTCTACCAAGGATTTATTGGGTATTGTGGAATCCCAATTAGTACAAAAAGCACCTAATCGCTTCATATTTCGCATTGTCTTATCTCAACAAGCAAAACATAATGCAGAGCTTATTATCCAAAATGAACAACGTATTCTAGCACAAATACGCAATCGTCTTGGTTATGATGCGATTGAAGTGTCATTTGACTATCTGTCTAGTATTCCACGGGACGACAGAGGGCGGGGTAAATTTAAGGCTGTTATAGTCGATATGGAAGTTTAATGTAAACCACTTTATCTTGCTACTCATAAATTATCAATTGGGTATTATAATACTCATATAAAACAACAGAGAATAAGCAAGAATAAAGAATAAGTTACTTCTTTATCTGTAAGCGCGGTTTAACACTAGAACCATATTTAATCACTAAAAACGGCACTAGCAATTGTTTTATCAAGATAATCATAATTAAATCCATATCGTGATACACAAATAAAATGCCACTTACTAATATAAGCATTGGTAACAGTAAATATCTTGAATCGTTTGCAGATAACCTATAACGAAGCCGATCAACAAACACCACGATAAAACCCAAAATTGCAAAAGTAAACGGCACTGCGAGAGGTCCAAAATTTAACATGGCTTCTCCAGATAACCCAAAAATTCTTGAAGAATTTCTCGGATCTATCCATTGAGTTCCATAGAGTGCATCTGAACCTAATGTTATTTTGTTAGGTATTGATACAGGAAAAATTGTATCAGGAATGGGTTCCAATATCGCAGCCAAGTAGGTTACACCATAACCATAGTGATAGTTGATTGTAGGATCCATAAGATTATGAAGCACATACCCTTGTATATCAGCACGTCCTAAGTCAGATATAAGCAGATCTGACATCGAACGATTTTGCTGGTCTAGAATATCAAATACATTAGCGGCGGTTAAAACTTCAAGAGTTTTTGAACCAAAATTCTTATATACTCCAAACGTAAATAAAAAGATCATTGCTAGCAATATTCCAAAACCTACTAGCTTCATTGGTATTTTTCGAACATATAAATGCACTATTCCTGCTCCCCAAATCATTGCATATAGTGTATTGCTACGACTGCCCCGTAATCCACCAAAAAAAATACGTACAATAAAAAAAATTATAAACACCAATATAATCATGGGCCACGTTTGCCATTTAGGGCGATATGGTGCGACTGCTGCATACCCTATCATTAATAGTATTGGAAAACTTTCACTAATAGCAAATAGTGCCCCCAATCCTTGAAAATTACTTTCAGATGAATTGCCGCCTATAGATTCTTCAAAACTATTAATATACCCTAAAATACCACCAAATTTAATGTAAATTACTATTTGAGCTAGCATAGTAATTAACATACTAGAAAACAATATTTTAGGAAAATTTTCCCAATTAATTGACCACTCAACAAAATTTCTACGGGTAGATTTTTTAGGCATTATTTTTATCAGATAAAAACTAATTATACTCTTATAAATACTAAGGCCAATTGCATTCAATATTGCCATCCAGCCCAACCAAGGACGCCAATCTTGAATTGGTGGTAAATACGCCATTTGGTAACCCCAAAAAACATGTAACAATGGAGAAAAAAAGAACAAGTTAAATCCAAATGCACCAAATAATCCTCGTGGAGACATGAAATCTAAACGTCCCCGCATCCAATTTACAGCATCAATGCCAACCAATATTCCACAGTATGTTATTGGTAATAAAAACCAATGTGCCATAGTCTCGAGATCAAGCAGCATCATTATGCTAATAGTAAATAAACATATTATTAAGGACATTTACGCGACTCAGATCATATAAAAAATAAGTAGAACTTACGCATCGTAAGATGCGATAGGGCGTATTGACATACTGAACCTATCCCGATATTAATTTACCAACCCACATACGAATCATGGTAATATTAAGAAAACCATTAAAGCAAACGGATAGTCGTTCACAACGAACAAATAATCGACGGTATTTTCTCTGAAACCATGCAAAGGTACGTTCCATTTGAAAACGTGGCGTATCATTTTTTAATGGGCAACCACGATTTTTTTGTTTTCCACACCCGTTTTGAAAATTGAGTACTTACTCCATATTTTCTATTTTTTTACCGTAATTATTTGGAATCATAACCCTTATCCGCTGCTAATACTCTAAATCGCTTTTTTAGGCGACCTTTTTTACCGGTACGCACGCTAACACTATCCAATAATAGCACAACTTGTGCTCGCTCATCTCCGTTAGCAGGAGTTGTGCAGCTAGCAATTGGCATACCCGCAGCATCCGTCAGGGTGTGTATTGTTACTCCTTTTCCCTTTGCACCGTCCTCCTCACCACCACCCTTGCCAGGGGAAAAAGAGCCATCTACAGCCCCATATTGCCATTGGATTTCGCCTCTGTTATCTGCCTTTCCTAATATCCGTGATTGCATTTCCGCCATAGTGCCATTCACTTACCATCGCTTTAGCCAGCGGTGGGCTGCGCTCTTTGATGCCCATGATTCACCGATTGGGACATCGCACCAACGATGTCCAGTTATTAGTATATATAACAATTTAGTCAATACTTTATCAAAAGGTGTTGGTGGCATTCCTAGTTTACGTATTTTCGAATTAGGAAATAAATCAGCAAACATTTATCACTCAGAATCACTTAAACTCGATAATCCAGTTTTTAATGCTTGACAAAAAATTAAAGACTAAATTCAAGCATACCAATTTCAAACATAAGTGCAGACCCACTCCGCCCTATACCGTAAAGACGGCGTTGGTTCTTGTCGCCCTAACTCTCTTACACACATGTGTTTTCCGGAATCAGCTAGAGGCAGCCATTTTTT
>JXSN01000090.1 GCA_001276605.1 Achromatium sp. WMS2 | reverse complement strand
AGTTTTTAGCATATCTAGAATTAAAAAGAGCGGTAATAGAAAACAAAGCTGTTGGCGCCACAGCAGTTATACTCGATGCCCAAACTAGTGAAATACTAGCCATGGTAAACCAACCATCTTTTAACCCCAATGACCGCGCTAAGTTAACTCCCGCTGCCATGCGCAATCGAGCCATTATTGACCTATTCGAACCAGGTTCTACCCTCAAACCATTAGCCGTGGCCGCCTCGGTTGATATAGGAAAATGTAATGCCGATACCCCGATAGATACCCGGCCCGGATACATGCGTATAGGACGCTATACAGTGCGCGATATTCATAGCTATGGTATGCTCACAGTAACTTCAGTACTAACCAAGTCTAGCAACGTTGGAGTTACCAAAATAGCACTAGCTTTAACACCTGAGTATAATTGGCAAATGTACAGCAAATTCGGTATTGGAAAACGTACAGAACTTAATTTTCCCGGAGAAGTTTCAGGATTTTTGCCACACTATTCCGGATGGTCATCTTTTGAACAAGCCACCCATTCATTTGGCTACGGTCTCAATATGACCTCATTACAACTAGCTTCTGCCTACGCAATACTAGCAGCCGATGGCATGCACTACCCAGTTTCCCTAATAAAATTGTCGCAACCCCCAACCGGCACGCGCGTAATCAAGGCTAGTACTGCCATATCACTTAGACGCATGCTTGAAACTGTCATTTCCGATAAAGGAACAGCCAAGTTAGCAGCGGTTGAAGGTTACAAAGTAGCTGGAAAAACCGGCACTGTTAAAAAAGCTGTCGCTGGCGGCTATGCCCAAAATCGCCACCTAGCCGTATTTGCCGGCATGATCCCAGCCGATCATCCCCGTTTGGTTATGGCCATCATGGTCGACGAACCGCGTGCCAAATACTACTACGGGGGATTAGTTGCAGCTCCAATATTTTCCAGTGTTATGACCGGAGCCATGCGTATTTTAAACGTACCTCCAGACCATATACCAAATTGATAAAGTAACCACGTAAAACTTCATAATTTATAGGTTCTGCACCATACCAAAATGAACCAACAGCCTGCACCTGAATGCAACCAAAATCCTGATGGACGCTCCATAACCTTATCGCGTTTATTACAAGGAATTATTGAAGTTCCAGCCACAATGGACCGCCAAATAAGCAGCTTGACCCTAGATAGTCGAGCTGTGTTACCAGGTAGTTTATTTTGTGCCACAAAAGGTACTATTACCCACGGCCTAGATTTTGTCGCTCAAGCTCAAGCCCGCGGCGCCGTAGCCATAATTTGCGAACCAAATCCTGCGTGGTCTACAGATCAACATGCTCAACTAGCTGCTAATATCGACATCCCGCTACTAACCATTACAGATCTCAATCTTAAGATCAGCACTATCGCCGGACGCTTTTACGGCGATCCGGGTTTTAATCTCGACCTAATTGGCATTACAGGTACCAACGGCAAAACTAGCGTCTCTCAAATTATTGCCCAAGCCCTAACGCCAGATCAATGCTGCGGTGTAGTTGGAACTTTAGGCTACGGAATCAACAATAAATTTGCCAGCACCGGGCATACCACCCCAGATGCGGTACAATTGCAATCAATACTTGCCAAATTGTTAAGTGCCGGTGCCAAAACTGTAGCCATGGAAATATCATCCCACGCCCTAGCTCAAAATCGGGCAGCCGGACTACCGATAAATACCGCCATTTTTACCAATTTAACCCGTGATCATCTAGATTATCACCATAATTTAGGGGCATATGCTCAGGCCAAAGGGCGTTTATTCAAAATGCCCGGACTACGCCATGCCATACTCAATGCCGACGACCCCATAAGTTATGAAATATTGGCTACTCTCCATCCCAAAGTAGAACCCATATTTTATAGCTTAACCCCAGGTTATGTACCCAAACGCCCCAAAATACGCTGGTTAAGATTAGAATTCATGGAACATCAGCCCCGCGGGATGCGGTTATGGATTATTGGAAGTTGGGGCAACGGTGGTATCACAGTGCCAATGATGGGTTATTTTAACGCCGCCAACATTCTAGCCGCACTGGCCGCATTGATTCTTAGAGCACCTAATCAAAATTTAGGTACCGCCTTGCATCAACTAGGGCGCGTAAAAGGCGTACCTGGCCGCATGGAATGTTTTGGCAATCACACCCAACCCCTAGTTGTTGTTGACTATGCCCATACTCCAGATGCCTTAGAGCAGGTATTAAAAGAACTAAAAATGCAACAGCCACAGCGTTTAATCTGTGTATTCGGTTGTGGTGGTGATCGTGATAAAGGTAAACGTCCACAAATGGGTAATGTAGCCGAACGCTTAAGTGACATGGTTATTTTAACCGATGATAATCCACGCCATGAAGATGGTGATCACATTATACAGGATATACTGTCTGGCACAGTACATCCTGATGCGATACATATCCAAAGACAACGTGAAGCAGCCATTCAGCACGCGTTAACCATTGCTACGCCCAAAGATATAGTGCTAATTGCTGGCAAAGGTCACGAAACAACACAAAATATCAATGGTGTTGAACACCAATTTAGTGATCGCCTCACAGTGGTAAAGTTGTTAAACAGCCGCTTTCGCCCTTAACAAATAGCAATACTATAGATAGTATTATTATTTAACCATATGAAAAATCTAAATATACACCTATCTCAAATAGCCAACTGGACCTCTGGGCAACTTGTAGGACCAGACAATATAGTCGAGTCTGTAGGCACCGATACCCGACGCTTAAATCCAGGCACTTTGTTCGTAGCCCTGATTGGTCCCAGATTCGATGGTCACAACTACAGCGAGCAAGCCCAACAAGCAGGTGCCGTGGGTATACTGGTAAATCGCAAATTAAACACTCAACTTCCGCAAATTATAGTGCCTGATACCCAGGCTGCATTAGAAAAACTGGCTGCAACTTGGCGTCGTCAATTGCGCGGCAAAGTAATCGCTATCACTGGTAGCAATGGGAAAACAACCACTAAAGAGCTAATTGCCAAAATACTGGAACAGGTCGGTCCAACTATTGCAACTCGTGGTAACCTAAACAACGCAATAGGGGTACCCCTAACACTATTAACGGCCACTGATCAGCAATTTATAGTAGTGGAAATGGGAGCTAACCACCCTGGAGAAATCGCCGCTCTTAGTGCCATTACCACCCCTGATATTGCCATTATAACTAACGCCGGCCGTGCTCACCTTGAAGGTTTCGGTAGCCTGGCTGGAGTTGCCAAAGCCAAAGGGGAAATTTTAACCGGAGTAACTGCCAATGGCACTTGTATACTTAATCAAGATGATAAATGGTTGGAATTATGGCAAAATTTAGCTTATCCTCGGTGTACATTGACCTTTAGTTACCAAGGGCAAAGTGATGTAGCCGTAGAAACAATTGAAGAATCATTACAACTCACAGATAACGGCTTTCACAATAAAGTTCGCATACGCACTCCCCGCGGTTCCCTGCTGCTAAATTTGGCTATAGCCGGCAAACATAATCTAATGAATGTTCTAGCAGCCATCGCAGTGGCAGAAGCTCTAGAAATAGATCACCAGGCTATTCAAGTCGGCCTCCAGCAAGTAACTCCGGTTACTGGTCGCTTAAAGCCAGTACGCAGCAAACAAGGCGCCTGGTTAATAGATGATACCTACAATGCCAATCCCGATTCAGTGCAGGCTGGTGTGGCAGTATTAAACTCTATCCCCAATTTTAACAAATGGCTAGTACTGGGGGACTTGGGTGAACTTGGAGCGGATGCGGCTGTAATGCACCAGGACTTAGGAACCATGGCCAAAAATGCTGGAGTAGAAAGCTTATTAGCGGTTGGTCCCCTGAGCGCGGGCGCAGTTACAAATTTTGGGGCTAATGCTCAACATTTTTCTACTAAGGAAGCATTAATAGATCACTTACGTAAGATCATTGCTGCTAAAGATTTGATTTTGGTTAAAGGCTCGCGTAGTGCCGGTATGGAGCAAGTAGTAAATTCATTAATTACGGACACCCCATAGCTAATTTATTGATAATAATTATGGGTTATTTTAATATATCGATATTAATTAAGTTAGTTTTAGACAATAATTTAGGCTTCTATTATGTTACTTTTGTTAACTGAATGGCTGGCGAAATTTGAGGGTAGTTTTACCGTATTTCAATACCTTACCCTGCGTGCCATTCTCAGCGTACTAACTGCATTGGGTTTATCCCTATTTGTTGGACCTACCATGATTCGGCATCTAAGCAAATATCGGATCGGGCAAATGGTAAGAGACGACGGCCCGCGGTCCCATTTTTCCAAAGCAGGCACCCCAACTATGGGAGGCTTACTGATCCTGGTAACGGTTACCATAACCTGCCTGCTCTGGGCAGATCTGAAAAATCTCTTCATTTGGGTAGCATTGATTACTACTTTAGTCTTTGGAGTAGTAGGATTTTTGGACGATTATCAAAAGTTAATTCGTAGAAACTCCAAAGGCTTAAGTGCTAAACATAAATATCTTGGCCAATCCGTAGCTGGTATAGCCGCAGCTGGGTTATTATACCATATTGGATCAGAACCTGGTAGCAGCTCCTTGCTAATCCCGTATCTTAAGGATATTTCCATACCACTAGGTCCAGGTATAGTGATCCTGAGTTACTTCGTAATCGTGGGGTCCAGCAATGCTGTAAACTTGACCGACGGTCTTGATGGACTAGCCGTTATGCCATCTACCCTGATAGCAGCAGCCCTGGGAGTTTTTGCTTATGCAGCTGGACATGCCGAATTCGCCAATTATCTGAAATTACCCCATCAACCTGGCGTAGGTGAATTAATCATTTTTTGCAGCGCTTTAGCCGGTTCAGGGTTAGGATTTTTATGGTTCAACGCCTATCCAGCTCAGGTATTTATGGGAGATGTAGGGGCATTAGCACTAGGCGCTGCCTTGGGTGTAGTTGCTGTAGCAGCACGCCAAGAAATGATATTAATGGTGATGGGAGGTGTTTTTGTCATGGAAACCTTATCGGTAGTACTCCAGGTTTTATCTTTTAAACTCACCGGTAAACGTATATTTCGCATGGCCCCTATCCATCATCATTTTGAATTGAAAGGCTGGCCTGAGCCTAGAGTAGTAGTAAGATTTTGGATCCTTACTGTAGTTTTTGTCCTGGTAGGCTTGGCCAGTCTAAAAATCAGGTAGTTCCACAAAAAACAATCAATTTTAATGTGTATTACTAACTTGTTACATACCACACAATCTACCGGCATGGCTGATCCGCAGCCTGCAAGCATGCTGCCTAAAACTCTGATTCTGGGATTAGGTAAGACCGGGTTGTCTTGCGCCAAATTTCTAACCGCCAGGGGTTTTGATGTAACGGTAGCTGATACCAGGGCTAACCCCCCCGGTTTGGACAGCCTAACTCGTGATTTACCAATGGTACAAGTCAAGTTGGGAGAATTTAAACCTCAACTTATTGATGATATCCAGCAAATTGTTATTAGTCCAGGATTATCTACCAATCTATCTATAGCGCAACAAGCTCAGGCCAAAGGCCTGCCAATTTGGGGCGATATTGAATTATTTGCTCAAGCTCTACGTACGTTACCAGAATATCATCAAGGTAAAATCATTGCCGTAACTGGATCCAATGGAAAAAGCACCGTGGTTGGTTTACTAGGGGCCATGGCGCAAGCAGCCGGGGGGGCAATATGCAGTTGGAGGTAACTTCGGGGAACCAGCATTGAATTTACTCAATCCAACCTGCCAATTATATATTCTGGAGTTGTCCAGTTTTCAGTTAGAAACCACCTACACCCTAACACCACACTCTGCGGTAATTTTAAATATTAGTCCCGATCATATGGATCGTTATCCCAGCCTAGAGGCCTATGCACAGGCCAAGGCCAGGATATACACACAATCAAAAGTGATGCTTGTTAACGCTGATGATCCTTTAGTAATGACCATGGCATCTACCACCAATAATTGTTGTTTTTTCAGTACTCAAAAAGATCTCACAACCTTACCCCCTCATATGTTGCCAAATTATTATGGGCTGCTTGAACACGAAAATGCAGTTTACCTAGCCAGAGGAACAACCCCATTGCTGGCAGTGACAGATATTCGTTTGCCTGGACAACATAATTTATCTAATGCACTTGCTGCTTTAGCACTTGGCACCATAGTTGGATTACCCGATTCAGCCATGCTATCAGCCCTCAGTAATTATGGTGGTTTACCGCATCGTACCCAGCTAGTTGCCTCCAAAAATCAAGTTAATTGGTACAATGATTCCAAGGGAACTAACATTGGAGCCACTATAGCGGCATTGCAAGGTATGCAATCCATGCATAAACATGGTAAGGCTGTATTGATTGCTGGCGGTGAAGGCAAAGATGCAAATTTCAATGATTTAGCACCTGTAGTGGGCAGTACCTGTCGAGCCGTTGTGCTCATAGGCAGAGATGCTTTAATAATAAAGAGCGCTTTAGCAGGTTATACGGAATTAGCCCATGCAAATAGTATGGCCGATGCGGTACAACAAGCCGCACAATTATCCAAACCTCATGATTACGTTTTACTATCACCAGCTTGTGCCAGCTTTGATATGTTTCGTAACTACGAGCACCGAGGTGAGGAATTTACTCGCTTAGTTCAGGAGTTATTAGCATGAAACCGCAACAAGTGCCCATTACTAAAGCTAGCAACAATCCTAGTTCAAAATCAAAAGCTAAAATTGCTGGTATTTCCCAAGGAAAGGCTAAAAAGCGGCCGCGTCCCGCAAGACTAATAGATCTAGATTATCCGTTATTGATGGCAGCATTGACCTTGCTAAGTTTTGGTCTAGTAATGGTGGCTTCAGCATCCTTGCCGACCGCAGACCGTCAATATGGAATTCCGTTTTTTTACGTAACCAGACATATCATAGCCATGATTTTGGGTTTAGGGCTTGGGGTTTTAGCCTTTGCTGTGCCGATGCGCTGGTGGGAAAAACATGGAACCATGCTATATTTCATAGGGATATTTCTGTTGATCTTAATTTTAGTACCTGGACTTGGCAAACGGGTCAATGGAGCTTTACGCTGGATTCCCATTGGACCATTCAATTTACAAAGTTCGGAAATGATGAAATTGTTTGCTGTAACCTACCTAGCTGGCTATTTGGTTCGACGTAGCGACGAGGTATCCAATGGAGTATGGGGATCCCTTAAACCTTTACTATTATTAAGCATAGCCTGCGTGTTAATCATGGCTCAACCAGATTTTGGCACCACAGCAGTAGTATTAGCCACCGTATTGGGCATGTTGTTTTTAGGAGGCGCCCCATTATGGCAATTTGGGATGTTGCTTGGACTAATCTCCACTGCTATGGCAGCGTTAGTGGTATTTGAACCTTATCGTTGGCAGAGAATGGTAAGTTATTTGGATCCATTCGATCCTGAAATTGTGTATGGCTCCGGATTTCAGTTATCACAAGCCCTCATTGCCTTTGGGCGCGGCGGCTGGGTTGGTGTAGGCCTGGGCAATGGCATCCAAAAACAGTTTTATCTTCCAGAAGCTCATACTGATTTCTTATTAGCCGTGGTAGGTGAGGAATTTGGCTATGCTGGAGTAGTAGGATTATTGCTGATTTTCACTTATGTGGTTTGGAAAGCATTTAAAATCGGTACAGTAGCTAGAGATTTAAAGCAGGATTTTTCAGCCTACGTAGCTCATGGCATAGGACTTGGTATAGCACTACAAGCATTTGTTAATGTTGGTGTAAACGTTGGCCTGTTGCCAACTAAAGGTTTAACCTTACCATATTTAAGTTACGGTAGCAACAGCATCATGATTGCTTGTGTAGTAACAGCATTAGTTTTGAGAGTAGGGTACGAGAATAGGATGGCTTTACGTGGCGAAGCGCCATTGCCTAAACCCGAAGGAGGAGAAACATGGGATCGGTCATGATAATGGCAGGTGGCACCGGCGGACATATTTTTCCCGCTTTAGCTGTAGCTCACCAACTTAAGGCCGCTGGGCATGAAGTATTTTGGCTGGGATCGCCTAAGGGTTTAGAAACGCGATTAGTTCCAGAGCATGGTTTTGAGTTAGAAATGTTACCAGTTGCCGGATTGCGTGGTACCAGCCTCGCCAATAGACTACAAGCTCCGCTGCAATTGCTCCGGGCAGTTTGGCAAGCACGCAAGGTAATCAAAAAACGCCGACCTTTGGTAGCCTTGGGAATGGGAGGATTTGCCTCTGGCCCCGGCGGTCTAATGTCCTGGATATCCGGCATCCCTTTGATTATACATGAGCAAAATCGCATCCCAGGGATGACTAATCGCTCGCTGTCTAGACTAGCAACTCGGGTTTATGAGGCCTTTCCCAACAGCTTTGCTGCTCCGAATAAAGCCGTTGCTTGTGGTAATCCGGTGCGTCGGGAAATTGTGGAGATTCCTAATCCGGCACAACGGTGGTCTCAACGCACTGGGTCCTTGAAATTATTGATATTAGGAGGTTCTCAAGGGGCTAAAGCCATTAATGAGGCCTTACTCTCAAAACTAATGCTGTTACTACACAAGCAATCATGATGCTGTTGCTACCGTAACTTAAATATGGTAAGGTTAAACCTTTAGTTGGCAACAGGCCAACGTTTACACCAACATTAACAAATGCTTGTAGT
>JXSN01000089.1 GCA_001276605.1 Achromatium sp. WMS2 | reverse complement strand
GGTTTGGTATATTAGATATTCAAAGAAACGCATTTCCCCAGGATAAAGGATTTTTTTGAGAATAGCAAGAGGGGATGAGTAAATTTTATGTAACCATCCCTGGCTTCTGGATTCCGGCAATCCATGCCGGAATGACGGAATATAGTACAGAAAAGGTACGCGATGCATACCCTACCTGGCTTTGCCGTTGCCGCTGCCGTTTTAACTCGTTTTCGGGCCGTTTAGGCCCGAAAACCGCATTTTTTGAAAGCCAGGATCGATCGGGTCGAGCCAACGGGATTGCGCCCGTTAGCCGGATTACTACACTTATCATACTACGGGAACCATAGCATCTACAATAGCATATAGAAACAATATGTTACGGCGTAAAAGTTGCTTCATTATAGCCACAAATCAGCTGGATTATAGTGCGATTACAGACAGCGAAGTAATCGAAATCTACACCGAAGATTAGCAAACAGTCGAACGTGGCTTCCATTTTCTCAAAGACCTGATGTTAACGGCATCAACCCTGTTTTTAAAATCACCAAAGCGCATTATGGCACTGATGATGGTGATGATTTTGTGCCTGTTAGTGTACTCAGCACTAGAACTGCGTATTCGACGCGTGTTGCAAGCGAATAAAGCTACTTTTGTAGATCAAAAAGGTAAACCTACCTCCGAGCCAACAGCAAGATGGGTATTCCAATTTTTTGCTGGAACTCATATAATTATAGTTGGCAGAAAGAGAGAAATTATTTCAAATCTCAACAAGATTCAACTGACACTACTAGAACTTCTTGGAAAACACTATCAGGAATTATATTCCGGAACCGGATAGGACATGCGGAATCACGGTTATATGAATCTATACTACTATTATTTCTCCAATCCACGTATAGGTGGCACCCAGTGTAAAAACCGCATTGAAATAGACAGATATACGCTCCCAACTGAACAATCAAAATCACTTAAACCTGCAAAGTACTCTGCTAGATTTCCTCCCCCCTTAGATTTTAAGTAACGTGTTGTACTAAAACTGTATTAATGGGATAGATTCATATAGAATTCAGGTATATAAAACAATCTGGGGATATGAGAACTAGTAGTAAGCAAATACCACGCTTTAACCGACTCGTAACTATGCTCCGCTATCAAAAATACCTAATTCATTAAATTTTAGGATTGCGTAGTCGAAACGGCTTGCAATATACGCCGGATATCAGCAAGTTTATAGCTTTTAGCCATGGCTAATAGGAGATGGGCCTGGTTTGGACAATCAGCAGCCGTAATCATTTGCTCTAGGTATTTTATACTTTCATGTATAGAGCCACTATTAATCAATTTCATTAGGTGCTGGCGTTGCATATCATTTAGCGGTACAATTTCGGTTGTAATTTCAGCGCTTTCAGTTACTGGAGATTCTATTTTTTGTGAAACTTCAATCTTTATTGGTAAATATTTACATAATGTTGTTTGTAAGGCTGTTATCTCTAATGGTTTGGTCAAAAAATCAACGCATCCAGCGTTAATACAGGCATTGCGATCTGCACTAAAAGCACTTGCGGTTAAGGCAACTATTAATTTATTGGTAGGGCCAGAACGCTCTAAAATTTTTGTTGTTGTAGTTATTCCATCCATATCTGGCATTACAATGTCCATAATTATTATATCAAAATCTTGATGTTCAACTATTTGCAGCGCTTGGATGCCGCTTGCAGCTTCAGTAACAGTAGCCCCCATAGTAGTCAATATGGTATTTAACATAGTTCGATTTTGTGCTAAATCATCTACGATTAGGATATGCAATGGGGTGTGTAAGTTATCAGTACGCCTTATTTTACCGATCGCGGAAATAGTTTGATGTTGGGGGTTGGTATTGTTAAAGGCTACAGGAGTTACAGGAATCGATACTCGAAAGTGGCTTCCTTGCTTTAACATGCTGGTTACCTGAAGTTTACCATGCATATGCTCAACTAGGCCATGACTGATGGCAAGTCCTAATCCTGTACCCTGTTGTCGGTACTTATTATCTCCAGTTTGCACAAAAGGTTTAAATATCTGCTCCAGCATGTCCTGAGGTATGCCGATTCCGGTATCTATCACGTCTATAACTAATTGATTATCAGCATATCCGGTTTTCAAACTTACACTGCCTCGTTCCGTGAATTTTATAGCATTTCCTAGTAAATTGATACATATTTGACGCAATCGCTTTTCATCAATCTTGATTGCTACAGGCAAATGCTCAGGATATTGATATTCAAAAGTAATCCCTCTTTCAATGGCACGAATCCTAAACATGTTACTTATGTCGGTAAAAAAGTTATGTAAATTTAAGATATGCGGACATAATTCAAGGTTACCTGTTTCTACACGTGCTAGATCTAAGATGTCCTCTATGAGGGCTAATAAATATTCTCCACTTTTCTTGATTATGTTAATTTCCTGAAGTTGATTTTTCCCTATAGTAGCATCGTGTTGTAGAATTTGGGCATAGCCAAGTATAGCATTTAATGGGGTACGTAGTTCATGGCTCATGCTAGCTAAAAATGTGCTTTTAGCCCTATTAGCAGCTTCTGCTGTTTCTTTGGCTTGCTGTAGTTCAGCTTCGTAGGTTTTTTGGCGTGTGATATCTTCTACCAATGACCAAATACAAGTTTGTCCCACTTGATCGGTTACTAAGACCCCGTTGAGACGTAGTGGGATTCGAGTGCCATCTTGACGTCGGTATTCCTTTTCGTATGGTCCATAACGCCCTGTTTGTTTAAGTATTTGTAGCTGTTGTTGTTCCTGGGCTGCATACTCTATGGGTGTTAGTTGCCAATAATCCAGTTTTTTAAGTTCTTCAGCTGGATAGCCACATATATCCATAAAGGCTGCGTTAAAATCTATATATTGACCTTGTATGTTGGTAAGGGCTATACCCACTGGTGATAGCTCGTACAGGGTTCTCAGTTTTTCTTCGTTAATCTGCAAGCGCAGTTCTGATTGCTTACGTTCAGTTATGTCTTCAACTATCCCTTCTATATGGTCATACTTCCCATTATCATCTTGTACCGGATGGGCATTTACCATAATTACGCCTTCGCTATCACCTGGTCGTGCAAAAAACATTTCGAACTGTTCTGGAATGCCAGTATTTAACATAGATGTTATTTTGCCCCAAGCTAAATCTAAGGAATCTGTACGCCAGGGTATAATTTCAGCAAAACAGTATCCAATAGCTTGTTCTTGTGTGATTCCAAATACATGTTCTATGCCTTGACTGGCATATTGTAGTATACCTGAAGTATCATGACTATATACTACAAAATTAAATCCTATATTTTCTACTAAACGTTGATATTGTTTACGACTACGCTGCAATGCTTGCTCTATTAGCTTGCGTTCCGTAATATTTTCTTTAACCGCAACATAGTGAGTTATTACCCCTTGTGCATTGCTAACTGGAGATATATTGGCAAACTCCCAATACACAGTTCCGTCTTTGCGTTTATTACAAAGTTCTCCTTTCCAACCATTGTTCAGGAGTATAGATTCCCACATACTTGCATAAAAATGTTGATCTTGTTTTCCAGATTTTAAAATACGGGGATTTTTGCCTATCGCCTCTTCTTTGCTATATCCTGTAATTTGACAAAATGCTGAATTTACAAACTCTATTTTAGCGTCGGCATCAGTGATCAAAATGGTACTATGACTCTGTTCTACAGCACTAAAGAGTAGGCGTAATTGCTGTTCTGTTTGTTTGCGGCGCGCTATTTCTCTGGACAGACGTAAGTTCCAGATTAAAATGAAGATAGCAATAAATATTGTACTTACTAATGAATACATCAGTATGGTATAATATTTTCTGGGAACTAGATTGTTCAGCAACCATTCCTGGTTTAAATGCGGTGGTTTAAAGAAAAAATCTTCTAAGTAATTGGGAACTTTGGCGAAACCTTGCTGATCGGTGATTAATCTGGCTACGTCTTGAATGAGGCTGGGAAATATGGATCCTATGGGTAATGGTAATGGCATAACCAGTTCTTGGGTCTTTTCAGCTTCGTACATGAGTGCTTGACGACTTTTACGCTGACTGTATTTTCTCAAGATTAAGTCCACAATTTCTTTTTGGTTGTTTAGTGCGTACTCCCAACCTTGGTTCGTAGCCTCTATAAAGTGTTGGGTTTGTTCCGGATAAGCCTGGGCCTGTTGCTCTGAGGTAAATAGGTAGACGTCACCTAGGCTACGCATATACTGGGATAGTTCGATGATATTGAATTTAATATGCCGTTGTTCCAAATAAAATGGTTCATTAGTAACAAATGCACTCATAGCAGCCACTTCACCGCGTAAAAATGGCTTAGCATCGAAAGTATGCGGAATAACCGTTAGGTTTTGTCCTGGAATCAAGCCCCCGCGTTTTAACAGCATTTTATATAAGGGAGATTCTAGATCACTATTGGATATCATTAATGTTTTACCCGATAAATCAGCTATTTGAGTTATATCAGGTTGGGTTAAAATAACCAAGGGCATTTGTTTGAAATAGTTGGCTAATAGCACCACTGGCTTGCCTTCCAATCTGGCTTTCACAATACTGCTGCTATGGGTACCATATTGAGACCGTCCAGATAGGACTTCTGCCACAATATCTGTGCCGCTGTGATATTCGCGTAGCTTCACATCTAGTCCGTGCCGTGCATAATAGCCGCGCTCGATGGCGGCGTAGAAGCCAGCAAATTCAAATTGATGTTTCCATTGTAATTGTACTGTTATAGTTTGAGCAAAAACAGGGTTTGCCAACAAGATGTTTATTAGCGTATAAGTAACATAATGGTAGCTTGTAAACTTATTCATATTATCGATACTATGACCTTTTCTAGAATATTTTGATAAAATGATTTTTTATGGTGCTGATGTTTGTTATTATAAGGGTTTCAATGCTTACTGTTACTGTCATATGGAAGTATTAAGCCGCGATGGCTTCGGGGCAGTTGCGTCGGGGTCAGAAGCTAATACAATACGCTAGTTGCTTAGTTTATTTTCCTTAATACCTCAATGGATAGAAAATTGATATCAAGGGAATGACAAAATATGTATTCGCAACCCCATCCATACGATATATCATCAGTAACTGTGGTACAATGGGCGGTTTACGGACGGCTTGGCATGGTTTGGTTTCTGTTGCCAATTTGTTAAATTTAAGAGACTAGGGTAAAGTTGATAATATAATCGAGCCCGACAGACAGGATACTTTACAGACGAAAATATACTATGATCAAAAAGAATGATCTTAAGATTTTAGTCGTTGACGATATGCCAGAAAATCTTCAGGTAATAGCAAAAACGCTGGAGAATACTGGATATGAGATGCGGTTTGCTGAGGAAGGCACTAGTGCTTTGCTCATGGTAAAAGAAACTAGTTTCGACCTCATACTCCTGGATGTGATGATGCCGAATATGGATGGTTTCGAAGTATGCCGCCATCTCAAGTCAGATCCAACGACGGCGAGCATTCCCGTTATTTTTATTACTGCAAAAACAGATACCGCAAGCGTAGTTACAGGGTTTGCTGTCGGTGGTGTTGATTACGTCACTAAACCTGTGCAAGTAGATGAGTTGCGGGCCAGGGTTGATACCCATTTGAGACTGCGGATGCGGGAACAGGAACTGCGGCGCCTTAGTGCCACTAAAGATAGATTTGTGTCCATTGTTGCGCACGACTTGAAAACCCCACTTGGTGGGATTCAAGGGTTTGTTTCTCTGTTGAATAAGCAATTTGACGATTTATCCACAGTCGAAATCCGCGAAAGCATCAGTCTAATTGGTGATGCGGTGGAAAATGTTACTGCGCTAATCGAAAATCTCCTAAGCTGGTCCAGCCTACAAGTAGGTGCCGTAACCTATAATCCCAGTAACTTCGAATTGTCTCCAGTAGTTGTCGATGTCGTTAACTCTTTTTCCGGCGATCTTGAGCACAAACAAATTGAGGTTAGTATCAAGGTCCCAGATGATATTTGGGTTTATGCTGACATAGAGATGGTTGAAGCGGTTTTGCGTAATCTGGTATCTAATGGGATCAAGTTTGGGCACAGACATGGTTTGATTAGGCTTGTGGCTTTAAAACAGGGTAAGCAAGTTCTATTTGCTGTAGAGGACAATGGTTGCGGTATATCCGAGGATAATTGTAGCAGGTTATTTATGCTGGACTCGTCAGTTAAACAAACTGGTACCTATGGTGAAATAGGTACTGGTATGGGGCTTATCTTGTCCAAGGAGTATGTGGAACGGCATGGTGGTAAGATTTGGTTAGAGAGTCAGAAAGACCGAGGTACCAAGGTGTATTTCACCTTACCCCAAGCCAATGAAACCAAGTGTTAAGATTTAAACCAATTATTTACATGGTTATATGTCAATGCGAATGCATTATGAGTTACCGGTCGCCGATTTTCTGCGGTTCCTTTTAAGCTGCGCACAAGAACGCAAAACTGGCGTGGTGTTGTTTTTCTCCAACTCGTCTGATTGGGGAAAGATAATCATAAACCAGGGTAAGGTCTTGTCGGTACGCTTTAAAAGCCTCAAGGGTGCGCTAGCTATGCCTAGCATCAAGGAATTGCAGTTAGTACAGTATCATTTTCGTCCTGACGACTCTAGTCACATAGCATTGATAAGAGATCAGGATATAGACAACGAAATATTTTTTGGCTTCTTTGGTCTGTCGCTGGATAAGCCAGCTCATCCAGATGTGCCAGAAGACGATAAAAGTGCAATATTACATAGCAATATAGCTAGGCCGCCTACACCTCAAAGCAGGAATGCCAAAATACTGGTTGCTGACGATAGTCCAACGGCGAGAAAGGCTATATCACGTGTTTTAATCGAGGCTGGCTATCAAGTATCTGAGGCCCGCAATGGTTTTGAGACCTTAGGGCAAATCGAAAACGAACGGCCCGACCTGTTGCTATTAGACCTGATCATGCCGGGTATAGATGGCTACGGGGTGCTAAAAGCCCTTGGTCGCAGTCAGGTTGGCTCGCGGCGTATGCCAATAGTAGTTTTGACCTCACGGGACAGCCTGCTAGACAAACTTAAGGGGATGACCCTCAATTGTGATTCTTACCTCATAAAGCCAGTGCAGGCTGACTTGCTTTTGGAAACTACCCACAAATACCTACCTCAATCGTAGGTATTTGTTATGATAACGATTAAACCTGCTGTTTGGTTAGTGAATCTTGTTGAGGTTCAACCAATAGTACGGTGCCATCCACCCCTGTAACAATCACCTTAGTACCAAGTTCTGTGTCAGGGCCGCGGACTTTCCAGGTGGAATCATCTACCTTAATCTTACCGAACCCATTCACAATCGGAGCATCTAGACTAAAAACCCTTCCTATATACTGATGCCCGCGGCGATTAAGGTAGGGTTGATCGCTAACAATGGGATTACGTTGCATCCATATCCATTGCAGAGCCGTGGTTGCTAAGCTCAACAGGGCAAAAAAGAGGACCTGAAATTCCCAAGATATTCCAGGGAATACTGCCATCAGTGCTCCCACTAGGAACGCAGCGATTCCAATCCAGATTAAAAATACCCCTGGAACAAAAAGCTCTAAAATCGCCAGCACTCCACCCAGCGTGAGCCAGTGCCATAGGCTAAAACCAGTGAGTAAGGGATCGGTAATTGGCATTAGCTAACAGGATCCTTATCTGCCCCAAAGACCTCTTTGGCAATTTCACCAACTCCGGCCAAAGAACCAATCAAGTTGCTTGCTTCCAATGGAATCATAATCAACTTCTGGTTTTTAGCACTGGCAATTTCCTTGAGGGCCTCGGTATATTTTAGGGCTACAAAATAATTGATGGCAGTAACGTTACCATTGGCAACAGCTTGAGATACCAATTGGGTTGCCTTGGCTTCGGCTAGCGCTTCACGCTCTCTGGCTTCGGCCAAGAGAAAGGCTGCTCCTCTCTGGCCTTCAGCTTTTAGGATATTAGACTGTTTTTCACCTTCGGCCTTCAGAACCGCCGCCTGTCTAAAGCCTTCAGCCTCCAAAATATTGGCGCGCTTTTCCCGTTCTGCCTTCATCTGGCGTGCCATAGATTCTACTAAGTCTCGGGGTGGCGTAATATCCTTGATTTCGATACGGGTAACCTTGACTCCCCATGGTGTAGTGGCCTCGTCTACAACTCGCAATAATCTGGCGTTGATCTGGTCGCGTTCGGACAATACGTCATCCAAGTTCATAGATCCCATAACCGTACGGATGTTGGTAGTAACGAGATTTAAGATTGCATACTCTAGGTTGCGCACCTCATATGCTGCTTTGGCGGCATCTAAAATCTGGAAAAAGATAACTCCGTCTACCTTGACCATAGCATTGTCTTTACTGATGATTTCTTGAGAAGGCACATCCTGTACCTGTTCCATCATGTTGAGCACTCGCACGCTATCCATTATGGGGGTGATAAAGTTTAATCCTGGGGATAGAGTGTGAGTATAGCGTCCGAACCTCTCTACGGTGCAGGCAGTACCCTGTCTTACACTTACGACGCTGCTAAAGATTAAAAATATTACGAAAAACAAAATGATAAGCATAAATATGCCCATTACCAATATCTCCTTTATTTTAAGAGTGAGTGTGGTTATTTAGACTTAAAATTAAATGGCATATAGGCTGGGCATACGCCAACTGCTGCCGTGATTAAGGGT
>JXSN01000088.1 GCA_001276605.1 Achromatium sp. WMS2 | reverse complement strand
GGTAGTTGCTGCTATCTTAGAATCAGAATCGGTCATAGGTTATAGTTCCGCAAGTAACCACACAAATTGTTCTACTTAAGCCCATAAACTACTTGAGTAAGTTAAATAGGCTATCTATGCTAAATCTCAGGACTGTGCCAAGGATAGCATAGTTATATTTTCATTCCGATACGGCAGTATTAAAGTGAAATGTTTAGTGAACATAACCAACGGGCATTGTTTAGTTATTTTTATACTTCTCCGATAAGACGTCAATACCTTTAATTCAGAATCCCATTATGGCGTCAAAAGAATAACCTCAAATCTATGATTATATTTTGTATATTTTGCTTTTTGAGTGCCCTTAAACAGTAGATCTAGTTAATTTTCAAGAAACTCATAAAAACCTTCAACAAGCCATTAAGTATAATTTTTACACTATCAAGAATATTCTATTTAGAGCACAATGCAACATAAAAATAAGTTTACACCACTTGCAGAAAATCTTATAATACTACATTGCAACTTGGTCTAGGAACAAATTGAGGTTAGTTAATGCTATCACGCGTAGAAATATATGCTGACGGAGCCTGTAAAGGAAATCCAGGACCTGGAGGTTGGGGAGTAATCATACGGATTGATGGTACTGACCGTGAATTGTGCGGTGGCGATCCGTATACTACGAACAACCGCATGGAGTTAATGGCGGTAATAAAAGGCTTGGAAACACTTTCGGCCCCTAGCAATGTGCATATTATCACTGATTCCAAATATGTCAAAGAAGGTATGACTAAATATATTGATAAGTGGATAAGCACCGGCAAGCTATTTAGCCAAAAAAAATCTTTTAAGAATTACGATTTATGGGAACGTTTATATAAACTAGCTAGCGCACAACAGAAAGTGGAATGGTCTTGGGTACGTGGACATAGCGGTCATCCTGAAAATGAGCGGGCAGATTGGCTAGCTAATCAAGGGGTAAGTACAATTGGCAAAACGGTAGAATCAACTGCTATGGATAATATTGATTTATCTGATTTTACTTCGGAAAACTCAGACCTAGAACATTTTAACGGCATAATAGATGAGCAAGTACATAATAAGCGGCAAATTGTGCTAGATACAGAGACTACAGGATTAAGCGCAGAACAAGGGCATAGAAT
Organism: Achromatium sp. WMS2; assembly: GCA_001276605.1. GTDB lineage: Bacteria > Pseudomonadota > Gammaproteobacteria > Chromatiales > Chromatiaceae > WMS2. The sequence continues at coordinate 7,641 of JXSN01000088.1, read as the reverse complement.
AATTGAGATAGGTGCCGTAGAACTAGTTAATAGACGACTAACTGGCAACAACTTTCACCATTATTTACAACCAGAGCGCGAAATAGACGCTGGTGCTATCCAAGTTCATGGCATAACCCGGGAAGCTTTGGCTGATAAGCCGCTTTTTTCTAGTATTGCCGCTGAACTTATTGATTATTTGAGGGGTGCTGAACTTATCATGCATAATGCCCAGTTTGACATTGGATTCTTAAATGCCGAACTTAAAAGGTGGTGTGATAGCATTGATAAACCAGCAATATCGATTACTGACATATGTTCGGTAGTGGACACCTTGGATATGGCGCGCCGCGAATATCCAGGTCAACGTAATAGTCTGGACATATTATGTAAACGTTACAACATAGACAATTCCAAAAGAACGCTACACGGCGCCCTATTGGATGCTGAGTTGCTGGCAAATGTATATTTAGCCATGACTGGTGGCCAAACAACTCTAATTTGGATGTCGGAAGGTAATGTTAATAACGGTACGAGCAATTCTAGCTCTAAAGTTAAATCTAGGCGTGAAAATTTAAGTTTACCAGTTATTCAGGCTAATGCGGAGGAAAGTTCTTCGCATCAACAATTATTGCAGCGTATAGATAAAAAAAGCAGTGGTAAATGTTTGTGGTTGCAATAAATATAGCTGTTCAATAGTAATAATAGTAATTTTTAATAAGCTTGTTGCCCTTGCAACTAATTCTTAATTTGATTAAAATGCATAAATTTTATTTGAGTCTGGCAACCTTTAAAGTCATGACTATGTTTTGATTCTTGAATTTGTTAGGAAGAACGCTTTGATAACAGTAAACAACCTTGTATTTGAATATCCTGGGGTATGCGCCCTGGATAATGTTAATGTTCAGGTTAAAACCGGCAGTATAACTGCGTTAGTTGGCCCTAATGGAGCCGGAAAAACCACGCTACTGTCTTGTATTGCTGGCTTACAAACACCATTGTCGGGATCGATCTTCCTTGACGGCATAGATGTTTTGGAGCAGCCGCGTAAAGTGCATGCAAAAATTGGCTACTTAGCTGATTTTTTTGGATTGTATAAAAAACTAACTACATACCAAAGTTTACTGTTCGCTTGCCGCACTCATGGCGTTGCTGCATCTGAAGAAGCGGCGACAATAAAAAGTACTGCTGCTGATCTACAAATTAGCGATCGTTTGGATCAGTTGGTGGGAAGTTTATCCCGGGGGTTGCGCCAGCGAGTTGCCATTGCCCAAACTATCATCCATAAACCTAAAGTTTTATTGCTGGATGAACCAGCATCTGGTCTTGATCCTGAGTCACGTCATGAACTATCTAAATTATTTATTAGATTGCAACAACAGGGGATGACTCTTGTAGTATCATCACATATTCTCTCTGAATTAGAAGAATATTGTACGGATATGTTAATCTTGCGGCAAGGTAGGCTAATTAATACTACAGCTAATGTTGAAACAATAGAGAAGCTGGTTAATATTAAAGTCTTACTCAGCAAGGAACAGCCCGAAGCACAACACTTGTTGGCTAACTTACCCGCTATCAAGACTGTTACCTGTATTGAGGGTGGCTACATACTCGAGTGTGTATCTAACCCAGAGTTACAAAGTGAGTTATTACAAACATTAATTAGTAACGGCTTGGCTGTGTATAGTTTTAGCGTCGAACGCCAAAAACTGCAAGATATTTATATCAAGAACATAGTATAAAAGGAGAAAAACAGTATGTTAAGGATAAATCCAGAATTACAGCGTAATATGTGGTTGGAGCTTAGTATACATCGGCTCGTCGCAATGCCAGTAACGTTGGGGCTTATGTTTTTTATCGTATACTTGAATGGCTTTAATTTTAGCCATGTTGGAAACGTTGCTGCTATTGCCTTTTTTTTGCTGTGTTGCACTTGGGGTGTAAATTTGGCTTCATACAGTATCAGTAGTGAAATCAAAGAGCATACTTGGGATATTACACGTATGTCGGCACTCTCACCCTGGACCGTTGTGTGGGGAAAATTATTTGGGGCCACAATTTTCACCTGGTATGGTGGCCTAATATGTTTGGGTGTATATCTTTTCGCTAAAGGAATAAGCGTAAAGAACATTGAAATTGTGTCGATTTTTATATTAGTTGGTATATTATCCCAAGCTGCGGCTATGTTTATGCGTCTAAATCTTATCAGCAGCAAATCTAATAATTCTGAAACAAGTTCTTTAGGATTAACTTCACTCATTGTAATTATTTCAGCATACGCCACTGCTGGGGCATATGCCGCGTTTAATAATAGCGACCTTACAGTAAATTGGTTTTATACACCATATAAATTAAAGATTTTTTTATTAATCAATGAAATTGTTTGGTTATTTTGGATACTATTTGGTAACTATCAGCTGATGCGCATGGAGTTGCGTATGCGTAATACACCTATAGCTTGGATCTTGTTTTGTATATTTTGTGCTATTTATGTTACTGGGTATCCTGATGTACAGGAGAGACCTGAGTTTACCTTCAAAGTCTTAGCACACAGCACCATTGCTTATTTTACCGTTATCGCACTTAATTATGTTGCGGTGATATCTGGATCCCATGATCCTATGACTTACCATCGTGCCCTAATTAATTTTAAACGCGGTAATATTTGGCGTGCATTGCAGGATGTACCAGCTTGGTTGGGAAGTTTAAGCCTGGCTATCATCATTTGTGTATGGATAACTGGCTACAGTTTTTTATTTTTGGAGGTGGATCAACAAATAAACCAGCTCTGGAACAGTGTTATGTTAATTTTAGTGTTTTTAATGCGCGATACAAGCATATTTATATTTTTTAACATGACGGCAGGTAATAACAGATCTACTTCAACATCGCTATTTTATTTATTTATTTTATATGTTGTTGTACCATATTTTTTTGTCGTATTAGGATTACATCACTTAGCTGGATTATTTTTTCCTGTTTCGGCATCAAATTCAGCTTTATCAATTTTTATTGTAACTATGGCAGAGATATTGGTAATATCATACATGATTGCATTGCGCTGGAACGCATTGTTTACTTTACATAAATCAACTGAACCTAACATCCAGGTTACGGCGTCCTAGATTGGGCTAAAGGATGGTGTAATAGCAGCATAGTTCATGGTAATTATGCTGTTTTATACCAAAGGTAAATGTCAAAATACAATATGCCTTCCAGTAGCATAGGTGCAAAATCTAAAGCAGCAGGTTTTAGACATCGGTTGTGGAAGGCATTAATATGGACATTATCTATACTGCTAATGTTATTTATGTTAGCAGTCAGTGGAATATTGTTTTTTCTTAGCAGTGAAATAGCTTTACAGCAGGCTATAGCTTGGGTACAAAAAACTGTGCCAGGTACATTAAGCGTAAACAGCATTAAAGGTAATCTGTTAGGAATACTGACTATAGATGGTTTTAGCTACAGTCAAGATGAATTGCAGATAACCATTGGAAAATTGTACCTAAGATGGAATCCTAGCGCACTGTTTATGATGCAAGTTTCGATTTCGGAGTTTAGTGTAGATCAACTATCCTTACGCTTACCTGCAACACCTGCTGAGTCACCACCTGCACAGCCTTTTGTTGGCTTAGTATTGCCTGTCGGTATTGCTGTGCATCAAGCTTCAATAAGTGATTTCAACATATTTAAACAAGAAGGAGCACCAATCCATATCCAAAAGATTGATCTATCAGCATTTGCGAGTGGAAATCAAATTGAGATTCAACAATTTGCTATTACCGCATTTGATAGCAATATACAGGCGCAAGGAACAGTAAAATTAGCCCCTAAATTACCATTAGCTATTAATTTGCAATGGTCTCACCATTCGGCAACTGGACCACCTATTGCTGGAAGTGGATTGGTATTTGGTGACTTACAACGTTTGCAAATAAGTCAAGATTTCAAATCCCCAATTCTAGCGAAATTAAATCTGGTTTTGAATGATATAGAACATAATCCGCGGTTGCAGGCGAAACTTACCTTAAATCAAGCCGATTTAGCTGGATTAACCACGTCCATTCCTGGCCAAATAACTGGTAATATCCAATCTACAGGTGACCTAAATAATATAACTGTTACTGGAAGCTTAACAGTACAAACGCCAATTACTGGTGCTTTAAGTATAAATCTTGATTCTAAATACAGTAATAAAGTTTTTGATCTTAAATACTTCACACTTACTAATAACCAAGGTGCTCGCATTGCGCTCAAAGGTAATTACGTTTTAGGCAACAACTCAGGGCAAATTACTGCTAACTTAAATTGGCAGAATTTGCAATGGCCAATGGTTGGTAATCCAGTATCGATATCAAGTTCCGGCGGCAAATTAGAAATTAAGGGTACTCCCAACAATTATAGGTACAATCTAAAAACTGCATTGGGACTTGCTAACTTTCCGTCCCTAACAATAAACGGAAATGGCATTGGTAATTTAACTAGCTTAGATTTGGAACAATTAGCGTTAAAATTTGATAAACACGGTAATATAATAAATAGTGGTAAAATAATTTGGAATCCTGAACTAGCCTGGGATGCGCGAGTACAGGTTAAAAACATTGATATTCAAGTGTTGCATCCAGAACTTGCTGGTAATATATCCTTCTTGCTTGCAAGCGCTGGTAAATTAATAGATAACCGGCCTCAATTAACAGCCAATATCAGCAGGTTATCGGGAAAGGTACGTGGTTATCCACTGCGAGGTGCCGTTGAATTAAGTATAGCTGAATCCGAATTGCATTTAACCCAATTATTTATAAATTCTGGGCCGAATCGTTTGCAAGCTGATGGCCGAGTTGGAAAAGATGTGGCCATCAACCTTGAGATTAAAGCACCTAAATTGGTGGCATTATGGCCTCAATTACAAGGAGCATTACAAGCCCAAGGCACGGTATCTGGAACCCTGGGAACTTCGCCATTACTAAATGCTAAGGAGTTAAAACCGAATATTTCCTGGCAGGCCAAAATTAAAGTGCAGCGGTTTGATCCTAGTTTGTTACGTGCTGATTTCCCTGGAAGTATAAATTTTACCTTGGGGACCCAAGGTAACTTTGACAATGGAAAAGTGGGTGTGGATGTCGAATTACAAAATTTAAGTGGGCGTTTGCGTGGTTATCCATTAGCTGGAAATGGCTTGATACACATGAATGCTGGAGAGTTAGCAATAACCAGATTAGAATTGAAATCAGGTCCTAATCGTTTATTTGCTAAGGGCCACGTAGGAACTAATTTAGATTTAATCCTAAATTTAAAGGCACCAAATTTGGCGATTCTGGTGCCAGAATTAGTTGGGAACGTAAACATGAACGCTAAAATTACTGGTCCTTCTGTTACCCCCACGTTAAAAGCTAATATTCAGGCAAATAATTTAGGCTACACTATTGCTGATAAAGATCGCAAGAATAAATTATTCTTAAAACATTTAAAGTCAGACGTTAATGTTGATTTATCACAAGCTAAAGGTGTAATAGCACTGGAAATAAATGGACAAGATTTACAGGTTATTGATCATCACTGGTCGGCGATAAATCTCACAGCCAACGGTAACACCACTAAGCATCAGGTAAGTTTTGGACTTATTAGTGATAAAGCTCCAAATACTAATCTTGTATTGGACGCTGGATTGGATGCCAACAAATCATGGCAAGGTAGAATCCAACACTTAGAGTTAGCAATTCCCAAAATTGCCAGTTGGCAGCTTCAAAATCCAGTAAATTTTGCGCTAGATAGTACACAACAATCCATACAACCGCTGTGTTTAAAGTCTCTTATAGTCGATATTTGTGGAAAATTTACGGCAGCAAATAACCAGGGTTGGGAGGCTAGTGTTGAGGTGACAAAGTTAAATTTTGCCAGTTTTAAACCTTGGATACCGGAACCTCTTGACATATCTGGTTATGCAGATTTAGACGCCAGCATTAAAACTACACCAAATGGAAAAATACAAGGACGTGCCAATTTGGTTATTCCCAGAGGTCGCCTTAAGACAACCACGCCATCAATTCCGGACATGGAATTCTCTGGTACCAATCTTAGTGTTGGTTTGGATGCACAAGGTGGCTATGCCAAATTAAACTTGCCCTTGGTAAATTTAGGATCGATACAAATGGATATTGCGCTACCTAATCTTGATCTTAAAATTCTTGATGTGAATAAACAACAAATATTGGGAAGAATTCAGGCTAGCATACCAAATTTAGGGTTTTTATCAGTAATAAGTCCTCAGATATCTGGGGTGCAGGGAAGGTTCAATTTAGATTACCACCTTAGTGGTTTGGTAATGCAGCCTGATATTCGGGGGCAAGCCTTGCTAGAGCGAGGTGTTGTGAATATTCCAGCTTTAGGCCTAAAATTAGAGAATATCCACTTTACAGCACTGGGTTTGGGAAGTAATAGTTTGCAATACCAGGGTAATACCAAATCCGGATCTGGCAATCTAGCAATTAGTGGGACTACGCAACTAAATTTTACCACGGGTGTATCTACATCGGCAAATATCACTGGTACTAATTATTTGGTGATGAATGTGCCGGAGGCGGAAGTACAAATTACGCCTAATGTAACCGTGAGCTATAAAAATAATCGTGCAGATGTAGATGGGGAGGTGCAGGTTCCTTTTGCACGGATTAGGCCTAGATCGTTACCGCAAACAGCTGTTGTTAACAGCAAGGATTTAATAATTGATAACAAAGTTGAGCCTAGCCAAAAAGCATTAAATTTACACGCTAAAATCAGATTAACTTTGAGTAAAATGGTGAGTTTTGAAGGCTTTGGACTTAGAGCAAACCCAAGCGGATCATTACTGTTGGTTCAGATGCCAAACCGGCCTTTGCGAGGGCGTGGGCGTATTGGTATTATTGATGGAACCTTTAAGTCTTATGGGCAAGATCTGAATATTACGCATGGATATGCTATATTTTCCGATTCACCAATTGATAATCCAGGTTTAGATGTGCAGGCGTCGCGAACTATAGACGAGATAACAGTAGGGGTAAAGGTTAATGGCACAGCGCAGCAACCCAATGTAACTTTGTTTTCTGACCCTGATATGTCACAGAATGATATTTTATCCTATATGGTAACTGGGCGTCCTGCTGGTAAAATTAGTGGTAATGGTAATTTGACTCGGGATGAAGTGGCATCTATGTTATTGTCAAGCGGTGTGGGGCATATTACTGATGAATTGGCGCGTAGGATAGGTATAGATGATCTCAAGGTGCAAACCACGAGTACTGGAGTAGAATCGGTGGCGGCAGGAAGTTATTTATCACCACGCTTGTATATTCAGTATAAAAACAGTCCTGGAACACAGGATAGCTCAGTGCGCTTAAGGTATGATCTCAATAAGCGCTTCCAGCTGCAAACTGAAACTGGCAAATATCAGGGGATAGACTTGTTTTATACCATAGAGCGTTAGAAGTGAAATATTCACGTTTAAAGCAAATGAAATATTTAGAACAGACTTCTTTTTTATTAATTTTTTATATATTATACGCTATTAGTGTCTCATTAATACCTAATACTGCTACAGCTAAGGAGGAGACGTCACCCTTTGCCGCTGTGCATAATTTCTTATTAGGGCACTATACCATAATTGGTAGGAATTGTGATTCTCAT
>JXSN01000087.1 GCA_001276605.1 Achromatium sp. WMS2 | reverse complement strand
TTAGCAAACCTGGGGGGGGGCCCAATCCTTCCGGCCATCTCAGTCACCAGATTGGAATAGATGGGGTTTTTTGGTTTGGGTAAAATTCAGAACCCACACATGGTCCATTTTCTGCGCATGAAAAGAAATACTATAGTGCTCCACCAATGCTCAAGGCATCCCAAACCGCCATAGACCGCAATCATTTTACTGATGCCCAAATTGGGGTTTTAAAGATGGTAGCTGAGCATCCCCAAGTCGCCAGAATATTCGTTAATCCACTGATTAAGCAGGATCTATGTATTCGTACCAACGAGGCTAGCTGGCTGTATAAGGTGCGGCCATGGGTGGTTTCTGAATTTAACCAAAACCAAAAATCCGCATCTATCCCAATCTGGTGACTGAGATGGCCGGAAGTATTGGGACCACCTCGAGGTTGGCTAATATCACCTACTAGTAATTTACCATAGCCACCTTGTTGAACCGACTGGGCTAACCAGAGGATAAATGCGCGAATTTGAGGGTGACCATAATAATGATGTCGCGACGGACGCATCAAGACAAACGGGCCTTCATCAGGCAGTAAAGAGATTGCTCCCTGTAGGCAGCCTGCTGAATAGGTTCCAATAATTTGCGGGGGACCATCACTGGGGGCTTCCACTTCAGCCCACGGGTTGTATAATGCCAATACAGAGGTGCTATTTAGCAATAACATTATCGATGCTAACTGCACTCCTAAGTATTTAGCTAGATAATTGACGGGCTGGGGCGTGTTTGCTGGAGGTCGATTAACTAACCTACAGTGCGGTAAATTACGATAGCTTAATTTTAACATTGTCATCTAAACCTAGATCTTGAGTATTGATTAGTCTCAAAAATAATTAGACATCTGCATAATTAGTTATTATGATACTATGCTATACGCAAGGAAGCAAGTTTTAAGCTAAATATGGGTGACAAATATGTAGTCTATTAATAACAGTCTAATAATTAGACAATTGTATCTAGGCAAGATAGCTAAAAATATTCTTGACTGGTAGTTTGGGGGGGACGCCTAGTTTTTACATAATATTTGGACTGTTATGCGCAAATATTTATTTAAGACCGTAGCGGACAAAACTGGCCGCAGGATTAAAGGTGTACTTGGGGGAGTCTAAGCCGTTAGCCTGATATCCTGAAATGTTCAGTTGTTGAATAATCCGTGTGATTAAGTTTACACTAGCCATTTTGTGTACAAGATTATCTCGAACGAAGGCTACTGATTGTGGCTTTGATGCACATATTGGCCGAACTTGCGGTATTGCAAATTATTTGGCCCTATATTTTATTCTTTTAGGTGTTGGCTATGGACTTTATAAATTTGTTAATTGTTATTTCCATACTGGTACTCGTTGTTTTCATAATTTCCAGCTCGCCACGTTGGCCATAGAGCAGGTACTCAACAGCCAATTTGGTGCATAGTGGTTGCTGTGGTCATTTAAATGGTATGTTATGCGTGTGATACAACCAAAATTTAGCTATTGGACCGCGCTGAAAACCCTGATAGTTAAAGAAGTTACTAGGTTCTTACGTATTTGGATCCAAACTGTGCTACCTGCGGTTACCAATGCTACTTTGTATTTTTTGATTTTTGGGTCCCTGATCGGCAGCAACATACAGGCCATGCATGGTCTTAATTATTTAGAGTACATAACCCCTGGCATAATCATGATGGCGGTAATATCCAATTCGTATGCCAACAGCGTATCGTCATTTTACCAAAGTAAATTTGGCCACTACGTGGAAGAATTACTAGTGGCGCCGTTACCTAATTGGGTAATTTTACTGGGATTTATAGCGGGTGGTATCAGCCGTGGATTAGTCGTAGGTGCAGCTGTGTCCCTAGTATCCATGCTATTCGTAGGTATTCAGGTCCAGCACTATGCAATTAGTATTTTAGTGCTAATCCTTACCGCGGCCCTATTCTCCTTGGCAGGGTTTATTAATGCCGTTTTTGCGCGCAACTTTGATGACATATCGATAGTACCAAACTTTATTTTAACTCCTCTTACCTACCTTGGCGGAGTTTTCTACTCAATACACATCCTACCTGCGCCATGGAATTATGTGTCGCAAGCCAACCCTTTGGTCTATATGATTAGTGCCTTTCGCTATGGTGTACTAGGAGTTACTGATGTCAGCATTCAATTAGCTGTGGGGATAATGCTGATGCTAATTGCAGTACTTGTGTACTTTAGCCTATGGTTGTTAAAACAGGGCTGGGGACTAAAAAGCTAACATCACTTTGGTTGGGGGGTAGATGCACGGGGACTGATAATGTCCCATGCAACCTCGTTAGCAGCATAAATTACGGAGTCTACGAGCACAACTCCCACTACAAAGGCAGCTGAGGATAAAACCTCGCCGGAGAAGGCATAGCTTAGTGCGAGATTGCGTACGCCGGTAATAGCCTGATAAGCTCCAGTTTTCAGCATTAGGGTATCAGCATTGGTGTCTTCGGGATCGGGGCCAAAGGTATTCCAAGCCAATTCGTAGGGAAAATACACTGCCATTGCGGAGGCTGTATTGGCAAAAAGAAATGCCAAACTGGTATGAGTATCGGCACCTGTCAACATGCCAAAAATCAAAGTGTCCGAAAGATTGGCAGCGGCCTGAAAAGTAACCGTTTTCAGTGATGCTCTAACTGCAGGTGAGAAGTAAGCAGAGTTTGGGTTAGCATTGGGCGCCGGTGCTTCCTCGGCCGAAAGGTTGGTAGTGCACAACAGAAACGAAATCGTCGCCAGAGTACACCATTTGTTAGTATAAGACATAAACCAGACATATCCTACAGGCATTGTTTGAGATGCATCCGCACGCCGATTCCCTGTAGCTTAGTTTAGGTTGCGGCGTGGAAATAGGGGCTTAAGACTATTCGCTGGCGAGGTAACCACAAATTTCAGTGGCTTCGTCATCGGTCACACCAGCAACCATTGGTCGCATCATGCCGGTATTACCACCACCGCGGACTCCGTCCCGAATATTTTTGATCTGTTCTACGCAGTATTCTGCATTTTGACCTGCCAAATTAGGATAGCTACCCATAACTGGAGCTTTTCCACCTACACCATGACAGCTGGCACAAAATTTGCCGGCGTATAAGTCAGCGCCTGCAGCAGCTGCATAGCCAGCGGTCAAAGATAAACCAACAGCACCAACCGTAGTAATTAAGGTTTTAATCGCCTTCATGTAATGCCTCTTAAATTGCAGAAATATCCGCTAGGCCTATAACCTAGCTAACTCTGTGTACGACAATAGAGTAACAGAGTAGATCATATTAAGCTATGATATAAATCAGTAAATACTTAAATTGGTACTCATCCGTGAATATTTTAAGAAACAAATGGCTCAAATTTAACAGTTACAACCCACCCCCTCGGTTCGGTTATTTTTGAAATAAAGTTTTAAAATTCAATGTATTACATATACAAATAAATGTTAGCGGATGAGTACCAACGCAAGCATAAAATATGTTTTTAGAGTTTAACTTAACGGCGGGGGGGCAAATCAGAAACTATGTATTCTACTATGGGATTTACGTCTTCCCAGAGGTAATATGTGTCTACTGGATCGTTCTGAAAAAAAACTGGTGGTTGCAAGTCAGTCAGTCGATCTCTTGTGGTATTATACGATGAATAATCGCTTGGATCAATCACATTGCCTTCAACACCAGCACCTCGGTATGCTGAATTAGTAGGGTTTGCACTGGCAGCAGGTGGAATAAAGTCAGGACTTTTATTGCCTGGCGATTCTTCGAGTTGCTTTTTAAAAATATTCACATTTACAATACGATGACACCAAGATTCGCTAGTATTCACACTGCATCCAAGCACGCCCATCAGTTGCGATATGCTAACAAATAAGGCAATTACAGGAGATATAAGACCTAGAAACTTTAATAAAGCACCGCCTTGCTGTCTTCTCATAGATGATGTCCACTTGCTCAGTTAAACGTAGTGTGCATAATACTGCAGAGCTGATTTTAAATCAAGGTATCTTTTCTATCGTTTTTTATGGATATATTAGAGTATGCTGCATCAAATTTGGTTATATGCCTAAATATCCAGCTCGTATATGGTGTGCCAATCTAGCCATAAGTTTAATATTCTAGCACCAAGGCACATCAACACGTACCCTAGCTACATTATACTATGGGATAACCATATGTCAATACTTCCGATATGGTATTATCCGTAAGCCGCATCAGTACAATCGAATAATTATTTTAATTCCTGAGAATAAACATATGGAACGCAAATATTTCGGCACCGATGGCATTCGCAGCCGCGTAGGTAGTGGCTATTTTACCCCAGAATTTGTCTTAAAATTAGGCTGGGCTGCTGGAACCATACTAGGTGGCAATGGCAGTAAAATTTTAATTGGCAAGGATACCCGAGTATCAGGGTATATGTTTGAAGCTGCACTAGAAGCTGGACTGGTTGCTGCTGGGGTCAACGTCCGCCTGTTAGGCCCTATGCCTACCCCAGGTATTGCTTACCTTACCAGAACTTTACATGCCCAAGCTGGCATAGTCATAAGTGCATCCCACAACCCGTATCATGACAATGGAATAAAGTTTTTTTCCTCATTAGGTGATAAATTACCTGATGAAGTAGAGTTAAGAATTGAGGCTGCGATGACAACCCCAATGTCCACAGTTGATTCCAAACAATTGGGCAAAGTAAAACGCATAGACGATGCGGCAGGACGTTACATTGAATTTTGCAAAAGCACGCTACCTAATGCTACCTCATTAAAGGGCATGAAAATTGTAGTGGATTGTGCTCATGGTGCTACTTACCACATAGCCCCTAATGTATTGGAAGAATTAGATGCGGATGTCATTGCTATCGGTTGTCAACCCGATGGTTTTAATATTAACTCCAAAGTGGGAGCTACCAATCCTGAAGTTTTAGCAGCTACAGTACTCCAGCATCAAGCAGATTTAGGCATAGCCTTGGATGGGGACGGTGACCGCTTAATTTTGGTAAATCGTCAAGGCCAAGTTATAGATGGCGATGGAATTCTATACATAATTGCTCGCTCCCGCCAAGCCAGTGGTAATCTACACGGCCCCGTAGTTGGTACCGTGATGAGCAATATGGGTCTAGAAAAAGCGTTGTCCTACCAAGATATTGGTTTTGAACGTACTAAGGTTGGTGACCGCTACGTGTTGGAACAAATGAAGGTTTTAGGAGCAACTTTAGGTGGTGAACCATCTGGGCACATAATTTGCCGCGATCGCTTAGGTACTGGTGATGGTATAATCACAGCCTTACAGGTATTATCAGAAATGGTAACCACTGGATTGGATTTAGATATGTTATTACAGGATTTAGCAATTTATCCGCAGCGCTTGGTCAATATACCATTGCCACGGAAAGTAGATGTGTTGACCATACCAGCAGTACAAGCAGCGGTTAATACTGCAAAAATTCAGCTAGATGGTCATGGTCGGATTCTCATACGCCCATCTGGCACTGAACCCCTAGTGCGCATTATGGTTGAAGGCCAAGCCCCAGAACAGGTTGAAATCGTTACTCAAATGCTGGCAGATGTTGTACAAAAAAATCTAAATCAGCTAGCTACAAATCTATAATATTACTATCTACATATCTTACCTCTAGCGACCTATTATGCTGAATAATGTACTATCTATAATCGCATCCTATATGTTAGGATCCATATCTAGCGCGGTTATTGTGTGTAAAATTCTTAAATTACCAGATCCACGGTCTCAAGGATCAGGTAACCCTGGAGCTACCAACGTCCTACGCACTGGCAATAAAAAAGCTGCTGCAATTACCCTAATCGGAGATAGTCTCAAAGGGTTACTGCCAATGCTAATTGCGCAAATATACCAAGCTGAACCTACATTGCTTGCGGGTATTGGCCTAGGGGCATTTTTGGGGCATTTGTACCCGATATGGTTTAATTTTAGGGGCGGCAAAGGAGTGGCAACTGCTCTAGGCGTACAAATTGGTTTAGACTGGATGTTCGGAGGCATAATCGCCATATCATGGCTCATAATAGCTAAATTGACCCGCATTTCCTCATTAGCAGCTTTGATTTCCATGAGCCTAGCCCCAATTGCCCTATGGTTACTGCACCCAAAATTAGAATTATTATTTATGCAAATCATAATCAGCATCTTGCTACTATGGCGTCATCATGATAATATGGCTAGACTTATCAGTGGTGCAGAAGCAACAATTAAAGCCCCTGATACAGAAAACTGATATCCAAAAATAATACTGGAATATACGAATAATACTAAATTATAACGTGCAGTTGATATTGTTGCCTTTTATCGAGTTCCAAGTTTCCTCAATAAACATTGTTCATTGATCCAGTGTTCTCTCATCAGGATGCTTAAATTAATGTGGGTTACAGGTGTTAAATGTATGATATTTATATCCGAATATTTTAAAACACAGTTTAGATTAAAAAACCGCGGCGTGTTATTCGCGATATTGCTCCTCTCTTTAATTACTGTTTCTCGGCAAATAGCAGCCAAGGATCTTTATCTGTTGGAAGGTAGGGTCTGGGAGGGCGGACAGGAGGCTGGGTATAGCCTTAGTGATAACAATCTTATTGATCTGCTTGGAGCCAATCTATCCAACGCCTTCCTTAATGATGCTGGTTTAACCAATCTATTTAGTATCTATACTCCAACATCACAAGCGCAATTAACACTATTTGTGGGTGGAATACCAGTTATAGCTAGTTACGCAGCCAATTCCACGACTTTGGTATTTGAGGTTCCATCTTTAAATATCACACGAAGTTTTACTGGCCAAACCAGAGACGAAAGCGCAACAAATTTTGCGAATTTTTTAGAAGGTCCAGAGGGTCAAGAAATTCTTAATAAGTTGCTACAAGGATTAGCAGAGCAATCTCCGATCAGTCCCGTAGCTGGTAATCCCAACAGCCTACAAAGCACTATGGCTGCAAGCACCTTCAGTGTCGGCACCGGAATTGGTATCCTATCAGGCCCAGGCGATATGTTTGGCCTCGATGGCGCCGATTTAGCCTCCACCCCAGGCGGCTTTGCTGAAGTGCCAAACTTGGCTAATGCCGGCGGGGATGTGGGTTTTGCCAATTCTGATGGTCACAAAAGTGTTTTCATAACATTACCACTGCGTTATTCCTACTATTTAACAAATCCTCAATATGCGATAACTCTGGATTTACCGTTAACCTACATTAACACTGAAGGGGTAAGAACCGGCACTGGTTCATTCGGGTTGTCTTTGCGAGTCCCAATTCTAGATAATTGGTATATAACGCCATCAATACGCGCTGGGGCTACAGGCTCTGAGGGTATAGATGCTGTAGCGATTATGTACTCAGGAGATATTTCCAGTTCGTACAGAATAAATTGGGGTGATTTGCGGCTTAATATCGGCAATACTTTTGGGTATTATGAAACCGCACCTGTAACCATTGGTGATAATACAGTGGATTACGATTTACAAAATACTGTCCTAAAAAATGGCCTTAGTCTCGAAGGTTCCCTCGGAACCAGTTTGTTTAGCAGACCAGGGGTTTGGCAAGTTTATGTAGTAGATACGCATTTTTTTGGTGATAGACTTTTTCTGGAGCATTACAATGATATTGGAGTTTTGGTTGGTACCAGGAAAACCGCAGATAGCCAAAGCTGGGATGCTTTTCAGCTGGGATTAGCTTGGACTACAGGCAATAAATACAATGCTATCAGGGCAAATTTAAGTTATAGATTCTAAACTGATAATTTCTTGATTTTTACTAGGGGTGGTGCTATACCTTCTCTTATCAAGGTTCGATGCGCTGCAAGATAGCCTTTTTATCCATGCTGTTTAATATGCAAGATTTTTGGCTTAAGATAAGTTATCGAGGTTAAGTATATTATGTTTACATCTAAATGCGTCAAATTACCGTTTATACCTTCAGGATACGGTGTTCTTCCTGTGGTACTGTTAGCAGCCTTGGCGATATTTTCTCAACAGGCAGTGTCCAAAGATCTTTTTGTTTTGCAGGGTACGGTTGGGGGTACTGGTGGTGAAACAGCGTATTTTAGTACTAACCAGATTACAAATCTCTCGGAAGCTCTCGGCGACGCCGGTTTAAATAGAATATTTAGCACTTATACATCAAATTCAGCAGCACAATTGTCTCTGTCGATAGGTGGATTACCAGCCATAGCTAGCTATGCCGCCAATTCCACCACCCTAGTCTTCGAGGTTCCATCATTACAGATTAAATTAAATTTTACTGGCCAAACTAGGGATGAAAGCGAACAACAATTCACTGATTTTTTAAAAGGAAAAGAGGGGCAAGATACCCTTACCAGGTTGTTGCAGGGATTGGTAGAACAGTCACCAGTAAGTCCCGTAGCTGGTAACCCCAATAGTTTGCAAAGTACCATGGCCGCCAGCACCTTTGGCGTTGGTACTGGGATTGGCACTCTGTCAGGTCCAGGCGATATGCCTGGTTCTGAAGGTACTAACTTAGCTCCTAGCCCAGGAGGTATTGCCAGTGTACCAAACCTAGCCAACGCCGGTGGTGACGTAGGTTTTGCCGACTCTGATGGCTATAAGAGCGTATTTGTAACTTTACCACTACGTTATTCCTACTATTTTTCCAACCCTCAATATGCGTTAACCTTCGATTTGCCTCTAACCTATATAAACACTGAGGGGGCACAAACTGGCACGGGTTCCTTTGGTATGTCATTGCGTATTCCTGTCCGTGAGAATTGGTATATAAGTCCATCTGCACGCGTTGGCGCCACCGGTTCTGTGGATTTAGGAGCGGCAGCAATTATGTATTCGGGTGATATCACCAGCTCTTACAAAATATTTTGGGGTGATTTACAACTCAATATAGGCAATAGCTTTGGATACTACAAAACTGCACCTTTGGATGTTGGCGATCTGCATATGGATTATGATTTGCAAAATACCATCCTGAAAAATGGTTTAAGCCTCGAAGGTTCCCTGGGCACCAGTTTGTTTAATAGACCTGG
>JXSN01000086.1 GCA_001276605.1 Achromatium sp. WMS2 | reverse complement strand
ATTGAATAAAACACACTCAAGATAGTTTTTTTTACAAAGAGAGTATTAAATGTTGCAACAATTACAGGTGCGGTTACGCTATTGTGGCCAATTCATTATCATCTTAGGCCTAATTGGATTATACCCTCTGGCAGCCTTTGCGACCCATGGAGATCCTGGTGTTTCTGCCCCTACACTTGGAGGAATACCGGTAGAATTTTTCATATTTGCCGGAACATTATTAGGGATTGCGCTCTTTCACCATTACACATTACAGGTAGCACTCACCGGCCTAGTTACTGTCATCAGCTATAAACTTGCCTTTACAGGATTTAAGCACGGATCTGGCTTAATAGGTTTGGCGTTACATTTAGAGCATGAATGGGTCATGCTAACAAATTTGCTTGCTTTATTGATGGGATTTGCTATTTTAGCCAGGCATTTTGAGAAAAGCCATATTCCAGTTATTATACCAAAATTTATGCCTAGTGGATGGCAGGGGGGATTTGTATTGCTGATAGTTGTTTTTGTCCTCTCAGCCTTTTTAGACAATATAGCGGCAGCGATGATTGGCGGTGCTATGGCACATCAATTGTTCAAAGGCAAAGTCCATATTGGCTATTTAGCTGCTATTGTTGCTTGCTCCAATGCTGGAGGAGCTGGGTCAGTGGTAGGGGATACAACTACGACCATGATGTGGATTGGCGGTATCTCACCGTTACATGTGCTATCTGCGTACGTAGCCGCTGTTCCATCAGCATTATTGGTGTCATTTTTTGCTGCTAAACAGCAGGAAGCTTACTCACCTATGATTAAAAACATACACACTCATGCGCATATCAATTGGGTGCGAGTAAGTATTGTTGGCATAATACTGGTGCTTGCTGTTTTAACCAATGTAATAGTAAATATGCAATTTACTAAATTTGCCGATAGCTTTCCATTTATTGGGGCGGCAGTTTGGGTAGCAATCTTAATAACTATACCTATGCAACGTCATGATTGGGAAATATTACCAGAAACTTTTTTGGGATCCATATTCCTGTTAGCATTGGTAACAATAGCCTCTATGATGCCAGTCGAAGCCTTACCGCCAGCGTCCTGGAAAACCGCTGTTGGGCTAGGGTTTATATCCTCAGTATTTGATAATATTCCACTAACCGCTTTGGCTATTAAGCAAGGTGGTTTTGATTGGGGCTTTTTAGCCTATTGTGTCGGTTATGGTGGCTCAATGCTATGGTTTGGATCTTCGGCGGGGGTTGCTATATCCAACCTATTTCCAGAGGCCAAATCTGCTGGTGCTTGGGTGCGCCACGGGTGGCATGTTATTGTAGCCTATATCCTCGGTTGTGTAACGATTTTATCGGTATTAGGTTGGCATCCAGATGCACCCATACATAGGGAGAATATTAATCCAGACACTAAAGGTCAATGGAAGGTTGAGCAGTTGGATCATGTGCATAGAGTGAGGTAAGCACTGTATTATACCACTATACTAGGATAACCCTTGCAATCTGCTTTTTAATTATGATATGTCATCAGTTATTGCTTAAACGGTTAGCGAAATTGAATCGCAAAAATTACTCAATACGAAGTCTATTGCAGTAAGATATTATAAGAGTGTGCTTTTCTTGGTGTTAATCACCTTGATACTATACTTGTCCGCCTTAACTGATTACTTTCACTAGTGTATGTTGGTACATACATTACCGTAACTACCTACTATGTAGCGGTAATATGTACCAACAACCAAGTTATATGGATATGGAGCTCTGACCACCTAATCCAACATCTTTATGATCGTTCCCACACCCTAGTGTAAGAAGGCGTCCCCACAACAAACATAATCACAGCATTATTGTATTCCAACATTGACTATTCATATATTACAGATTTATACTTCGGAACGATGTATGAATATTGTTATAGCTGTTCCGTTTTAATTTGGTAGCCAACTAGTAATCACCTGGCCTTTTGATAATCGGTGGCATGAGCCAGCATTTTATGACGGAATAGCTATAGCACCCAATATGTGTATGATATTAAAATATTTACTAACAGATTTTTCTTCGCTAAATTATGCCCATTTTATAATGGGACAGCTGTAGCATCAAAAAACCCATCCGCCCAAGTCTCCAGCTTTAGCGGTGGTAATTGACTGTTCAAAATATTTAAGTATAGCTATATCAATCATTCAGGTTAGGTTCATATGTCACTTGCAACTATGAAATAAAAGGTCTTTACTGGATAAGAATCGTCAAGAGATTGGGAGCAATAGTAGTGAAAACTGCCAAAATTTATTTGTTGCTGACATTACTGCTGAGTGCCAGTGGTGGTGTCATCATTGCTGATGAGTCGGAATCAGTACCTATTGAAGATTGGGGGGAATTATGGTCCGAACAATCTCCACTGCCTGGTTCACGCTCATTTAATCTCAGCAAAGGACCAAGCAAAATTATTAGGATTGGTTTTGCAAGTGGATCCGCCGAGCTAAGACTTAGCCGTACAACAGCTGCTTCACTCAACAACTTGGCCGCCTTTCTCAAAGCTAATCCAAAAAAATCACTAATTATTGAAGGACATACCGATACCCGTGGTTCTGACGCATATAATCTAGCATTGTCACAAAGACGGGCCCGGTCAGTGCAAAATTATTTGCAATCCAAAGGAGTTAGGAATAGAACCAAGGCCGTTGGATATGGTGAAAAATACCCTGTGTACGATAAGGATAGCCTAAATCGACGTGTGGTATTCAAAAAAGGCAACTAGGCCTGGCTTGTAACCACCAAAGCTAAGCCATAGGTGCAATTAAACAGGCTAATCGCACC
This sequence comes from Achromatium sp. WMS2, assembly GCA_001276605.1. Lineage (GTDB taxonomy): Bacteria > Pseudomonadota > Gammaproteobacteria > Chromatiales > Chromatiaceae > WMS2. The sequence continues at coordinate 6,250 of JXSN01000086.1, read as the reverse complement.
TGTGGTTGTGTGTGCTAAGTTGTGTTAACTGCGTCAGTTTATTCTCCTAAATACCACGCTTCTGCCGTATGCCCTACTCTCGCCTTTTCCAATGGCCTGAATTCTGTATTCCTCAACCCCTTTGTTCACCAAATATGCACGTACTGCTTGGGCACGTTTTTCAGATAATATTTGGTTTTTTCTGTCATTTCCTTTGAGATCAGTATAACCTTCTACGACTAACTTCATTTGGGAAACGTTTTTTAACAGAGTGGCTAGGTTATCAAGCGTAGTTACTATATTACCGCTTTTAGGCAGTCTTGAATATCCACGGGCAAATGGGACTTGAATCGCTTTGGACTTGGCTCGTACCCCGACTCGTATGCCCTTTGGAGGACGAAAAGCTTGAGCCCATTCATCAGTACTTACTACTGGTTCCTGAGCTGCGTTTAAATCCACATATGGTTCAGACCAAGCTGGGTTGAAAATTCCAGCTAGCAGCACAATCAATATTCGTGAATAAAAATATCTTATTTGCATATTTGTCCATATCCTCATGTTTTCTAAGCGCGGTTCAATATGATAACGTCAAAATAATACGATTATGCCAATAGCAGGTCGTGCATGTCCTAACTAGTTAAAATGTAACTGGCTAGCTTAACCGTACAGATACGATACATAAGAGTTCGTTTGCTATTATCCAGCTATTATATGAATGAATACTGAATCCAGTAATAAAAATCTTGATGCCAGCTTTTACCCTAGTTTAAGATAATTGCCTAGGATTTAACAATGTTTGCCAGCAGTTGATCATTGAAGGCTTGATACTCTCGAAGTGCTGCTGTTTGAGTTTGCGAGCGCGCGTAATCAACTTCCTCCATATTATCAAATAATATCGGACAAAGATCAGGGTCTATACTTGCCTCCTGCATCATATTATTAAGGATCTTTAAGGCCTGTTTTAGGGAAGATCCATGCCGATACGGACGATTTTCGGTTAAAGCTGTAAAAATATCAGCAATGGCAATTATGCGGGAGCCAGTTGATAAAGAAGAACCCGATATATGCCATGGATAACCGGAACCATCTATACGTTCATGATGTTGCGAAGCCCAAATGCGTACCTGAGAAAGGGGTTTTATGGGACTTAATATGTGACTAGTGTGATATGGATGGATACGCAATAGTGAATGTTCGCTAGGCGTTAGCCGGGTAGGCTTCTGAATTATTTCTACTGGAATTGCGATTTTACCTAAATCATGTAATTGGCCAGCGTATTTCAATACACGTGCACTTAGACTGTCAAAACCAGCTAATTTAGCTATGGCACTGGCAGTAGCGCCGACGCCGCTTGAATGAATGGCCGTAAAGGCATTTCTAAAATCTATTATGCGGCGAAATAACCTAACTAAAGCATCAAATTCGGTGCTGTCAAAGGTAATGGACTCAAAACCTAAACCGCTGCAAAATACACTACTAATCGGCTCATGCAGGGTGTTGAACCAAAATTCTTCATTAAAAGAAACGTAAATAAAGGCGTTTACTACTTTAGGATCGAAATTTAATTTATTGGCACTTACAAGTTTTCTTATCTCGCTAGCCTGTCTGAGAATATTTTTATCCTTGGTAATTGATACAGCAACCCTGTCAGCTAGATGAATAATGCTGCTTTCCACCGGCATTACAATATTTTGACCGTCTTTTATGATCGGACTATTCCAAGTATAGTGATGAAATCTTATATAATGGGCGGCAGTAGCAAGAGGAGTAAAGTCTTTTAGCAGCTGGTAACCTATTTCGGAATGATTGTGCACTTCCGGTAAATTATCATCAAAACTTAATAATTCCAACCGTTCACGTTCAGAAAAGGCGCCTATATCGTGTAATAAGGCAGCCAACACTAGATCTTTCAAGCTATTTTGAGTGTAGCCTAAAACATCGGCAATTCTGTACGTGATATACGCAACATAGCTATGATGTTTGACGAATGATGGATGCATAAGATCCATGGCATTAGACAAACTAAGCAATATATCTGGTAAACACACACTATCAGTGCTGGTCTGGCTTGGCATGCAAGGTGTCTTGAATGAACTTTAGTCGGATTTGGTATATAAATTTAATTAGACTTAAATATTAGACAATTGCAACATGCCACGAACGGATTATAAACTGTGATCTATTAATTACATGGCAATTACATTATGATCGTTCCCGTGCTCCAGCGCACGCATAAAACCATAACCATAGCGGTACTATATGTCGACCACCCTAGGTATACGACGCGAACATTCTAACATTAGGCACAGTTAAAGGTAAGGATATTTTTATTATGCCGTCATTACTCATCTTAAATGTAAACAACAACTAGTATGACTAAGTCTAAGACTAGCTCTTTATGCTTACCATTTAGTTTTTACTAATAAAAATATAAAATTACTATCTACTATCAGTTAACAACAAGTTTATATCAGGTTTTTTAGTTAATATAGCTCGTACTTTGATAAATTCAGCCTGCAATTTAGCAACTTGAGCATCCAGGTCACTAGGTATCCCTTGAGTATGAATTTTTTGCTCAAGATTTTGAGCCATGCTGGCTAAATACACTGCCCCAACATTGGCACTAGCAGACTTTAGGCTATGTGCTAACCGTTCTATTACTTTAGAATTTTCCATATTGGTATGTGTATGTGTTAGAGCATCCAAAATTTGAGATGCACTTTCAATAAATGCTGGAATTAACTCTTGAAAATCCTCACCCATAGCTTCTTGTAAGCGTTTTAACACATTAGCATCCAAGGTAACTGCATCCCTAGGAGCTGTGTTACTGGTTAGATTTTTCGCGGGCACATTGCTAGCATCTGATATTATTGGTGGAGAATGTAATTTTTTTGTTGGTAAACGGCGTTGAATAGCAGCAATTAATTCCTTTTGTCCAAATGGTTTAGCTATATAATCATCCATACCAGATAATAAGCAATGTTGCCGTTCTTCACTTAAAGCACTAGCAGTTAAAGCAATAATTGGTATACGCTTGGTACCTAAGGCCTGCTCTTGCTGCCGAATATACTGAGTTGCCTGATAACCATCCATTTCTGGCATTTGACAATCCATGAATATTACATCAAATTGTTCATGGGACCATTGTTCTATAGCCTCACGCCCGTTAGTTGCTAAATTTACAATAAGTCCCAACCGCCGCAGCATAGCTGTTGCAACTTTTTGATTAGCCACAACATCTTCAACTAACAATGCTTTGGCGTTAATTTTGGTAATGCCAGTATCCTGAGATCGATCCTCTATTACACGGTGGCGTGTAAGTAGGGTCGGAGAGCCTCCACGTTGTACCAGTCCCAAGGCACTGGCTAAAGTGCGCCTGAGAATACCACCGTGCACAGGCTTTGTAAGATAGGCTGCAAATCCGGCTTGTCGTACTCTGTTGGCATCACCACGTTCGCCTGCGGAAGTAAGTAGCACTAGTGGGGTGGAGGCTATGCTAGGATCAGCCTTAATGCGAAAAGCCAAGGTTTCGCCGTCACAATTGGGCATGTGGTGATCCAACACTGCAATTGCAAACGGTTTATTGCTATCTACAGCATTCTTAAGACGGACCAGAGCTGCCTCCGCATCTCCTACCTCCTCAGTTAGCATTCCAAAAGCCCGCAATTGAGCACCTAAGACTTCGCGGTTAATTCGATTATCATCAACCACCAAAGCTCGCAAATCCTCCAAAGGAGCTTGTGGCAAAGGCTCAGGGGGCGTGGATAATGGCAGAGTTAAATAGAGATTAAAATTGGAGCCTACACTAGGGTGTGAAGTTATTTCTATACGCCCTTGCATTAGGTTGATTAGATGACGACTAATGGCCAATCCCAAACCAGTCCCACCATACCTGCGGGTAGTACTGCTGTCAGCCTGGGTAAAGGGTTCAAATAAATGTTTTAAATGCCGTTCATCTATACCAATGCCAGTATCACTCACTTGTACTACAATTTCCAACTGTTGATCCGGATTAGGCGTGCCCGATATTTTTACCAATACATGTCCAGCTTCCGTAAATTTGATAGCATTACCGACTAAATTCACTAATACTTGCCGCAAACGTCCCACATCGCCTAAGACATGGCGTGGACAATCGGTCTGGTAGTCTAGTATCAACTCTAACCCTTTGCTTTCGGCCTTAGGCGCCAAAAGTCTGGTAATATCATAGGCTGCTTGTTCCAAATCGAAGGGAATAGGGTCCAGTTCCAATTTGCCAGCTTCAACCTTAGAAAAATCCAGAATATCATCAATAATCGTCAGTAAAGCTCGTCCCGATTCTTTGATTACTGCTAAATAATCCCATTGTTCCTCATCTAATGGGGTATCTGCTAATAATTCTACCATTCCTAAGACTCCGTTCATTGGAGTGCGGATTTCATGACTCATGGTAGCTAAAAAGGCACTTTTAGCGCGACTAGCCTCCTCAGCCTGCACCCGCGCCTGCATTAACTGTTGCTCATTTTTACGCAGCTGATTATTAGCTGTTTCAGCAGCGCGGCGGGCAATTTGGGCCTCTTGCATCATAGTAATCATGGTGTTACGAGACTCAGCTAGCAGCAACATCTGGGATTCACGCTGTTTTACTTCTTGCTCTAAGCGATCTTGCTGTTGTAGTAAAATCTCTTCAGTACGCAATTGAGATTCAACTTTTTGTGCAAGTGCCTTGTGGATAGCAAGTAGCTGATATTCGATATTATCTAAAAATGGTGAAAAAACAAGAAATAAGCCCCAGCCGGTTAAAATAAATATCAATGTTAAACGCAAGACAAGACGATTAAGTTCAGTTTCAGCCCTAGTTACATCCTGTAACATTAGTATAGTACCAATGGATTGGCCGCTAATATCTAACAATGGCAAATTGTGGGTCTGGATATTAAATGAACCAACGTTCAAATTAGTAATTAAATCAGATGGTTGCGTTAACAAGTGTTCTACTTGTGAGTCGAAATTACTTCCAGTAATCCATAGCCAACGGTCTATTACCACAACCTCAGTAAAGCGATCCCAATGTGAGTGTGGCATAAACAAAAGTTGCTGCCTTTCCCATTTTTTTTGATCAATGTAAGACTTTTTTGCTGCTAATAACACATCGGAACCTAGAGTTATGGATATTTGCGGTGTTAGGTATTCTATGGCTTCTGCAAGTTCGATATAGCCAATTAGCTGTTTATTAACATACCAAGTATTCATAACACGCAAAGCCAGATTACCTGACGGCTCTAGTTCAAGTCCATATGCGTCCTTGCCAGTTGTTACCACCTGCTTTAGGACCAAGCCAGGGGCGTTCTTTAGGTACTGGGGTATATGCAGCTGTAGAAATGGGGTTTGATCCAATTGATAAAAGTTTAAGTGGCTAATTCTATATTTATGGCTTAAACGTTTAAATATTGGTTGTACACAAGTATGTAGTGCTGAAGCATCTTGATTATTCCAGGCTTGCTGGATACAAAGATTGCCGGTTAAGGATTCCAATATAGAATTCATGGTTTCGGCATCCCGACTAATAATCAGTTGTAGCATCCGTTGTAAGCGGTCGGCACGGGTATGCACGTAGCTATCGTATTCCACATGTTCGTGAAACGAAAATCCTACCACAGAGGTTACAAGAAGAATGATCAGTGCTACTGCCAAAGACAGAAAAATAGGCCTTTTGATGGCAGGCAATGGTTGATTTATAATGGAGAATGCACTCCTAAATTGATTGTGGCTCGTAATAACTCCCTATCCTTTACCCAAAAATAGAACTAGTATTGACTTGAATTTTGTGTGACTGCTTGCCCAGTATTCAATACTTACAACTATTTAAGTTTATTATAAAACAAGAATGGTATTTTAGCATATGATTTCTGAGCCAAATGTTCAAAGACTTGGCGATTGAGTAAGCAAGGTTGTTACTTGGATTTTTTGAAGCAACGTCACTTATTATAAAGTACATTAAGAATTTGCCAATTTTCACTGATAGATAATAAAATTAAACTAAATGTTGTGTATAAACTCGAGACTAGCTTACCATGCCTACAGACAAATCACAAATTACCATTTCTGCTTTAGAGGCCTTGAAAGCTCGCGGTGAACCTATAACTTGCCTTACCTGCTATGATGCTATTTTTACTCAAGTTTTAGAGAAAGCTGGTGTAGAAATCCTGTTGGTAGGCGATTCTTTGGGTAATGTACTACAAGGTCATAATAATACCTTGCCGGTTACAGTAGCAGACGTCGCATACCATTC